>CAJXGP010000444.1 GCA_913053915.1 uncultured Ignavibacteriales bacterium
TCTCTCCTTTCTTATCAATTATTCTCATTTTTTAAAAGCTTTTTTTTTTTTTTCCCCGCCTCTCTTGCTTTTAAGCAGCTTATTTAATTCTCTCCGAAAAGTCTGCGCGTCTTTAAACGACTCATAAACGGACGCGAAACGGATATAGGCGACTTGATCCACCTTTTTAAGATGCTTCATTACGATTTGGCCGATCTGGTTGGAAGTCACTTCATTTTTTCTTAACATCTGCAAACTTCGCTCCACTCCGTTAACTAATTTTTTAAAGGTTTCATCGGTAATCGGCCGCTTCTCCAAAGCTTTCTTTAATCCGTAAACCATTTTATCTCTTGAATATGATTCTCTATTGCCGTTATTTTTAACGATTGTCAGATCTAAAATTTCAATTTCTTCATAAGTGGAAAACCGAAAGCCGCATTTCAGGCATTCCCTCCTTCTTCTGATGGAAAGGCCGTCCGAGGCGACTCTTGAATCAACCACCTTGGTGTCTTCATGATAACAAACTGGACACTTCATAAAGTTATTCGCTTCGCGAACCCGCGCTACAAATGCGGGACATCCGAATGTTAATACTGAAAATCCTTTACTTTAAACATTATGCCAATAAAAAAACACCTATTCGCTTACTAATCTCTCTTATAATTAATAAGGGGCTGTGGAGCAAGTGTTCTTGGGCTTATTGGGAGGTGCTAAACTCCCCCCTTAATAAAAGGGGTTTGATAATTTTAACTATATCTTGTGCCTCCCAATTCATTTCAACCACCATATATAGTATTATCTATATTATATCATACTGGCAGGCTTAGTCAAGCCCCTGTAAAGTGCTTAAAGTTAGTATAAAGCGTCAACCATAAACAAAACCCCCTCCGCGAAGCTCCGCCAAGGGGTGTGGATAACAAATTTCCTGTGGACAACCGCCTAAATCCGCCCACAAAGGCAAAGAAAGGGCGTTAGGACATATTCGCCGCGGCTAAACCAAAATTTTCTACCGGCCTTCAGTCCGGGTCTCGCGGCTTTAGCCGCCGTACCGCCGCGAAGCTAAAGTGAAAGATAAATAGAATTTTCGCTGCGGCAGAATATTCATTAATTTTTTTACTTCTTGCTTTAACTCGCTATTTTTGTTTTTATAAATAATGTCCAAATCAAAAAAGCAAGCCATATTGATCTTGCTTTTTAAAATAATAAAATCTAATTTTTTTAAAAAAAATTATAAGAAATTGCTACGTATAATAATATATAACAAAGATATTCCCAAAATATTTGCGGGGTTAGTCATTAATATAAATAAAATTTCAAATATAGTTTAGCATTTTCTTAAAATACTTAAGTTTAATTAACTAAAACATGGAAATATATTTTGACAAGTTATAAAGAATCTAATATTATAGCCACTTCTTAAAACAACTGCATATTAAAACCCTCATTATGAGCAAATTGAGTAAAGGTATAATTATATTAATAATTTTTGTAGGACTGACATTTCTTATCTATAGTTTAATTATCAGATCGGCAGCAATTAATAATAATACTGCAAAACCAAAATCTATCTCTCCATCATCCAATAGTCAGATCCAATCAAATATAATTAATGTAACAACTATTCCAGCTAATAATATTGGAAAATCTTTTTTACCAACATCTGGTAAGGTATTTTCCAAAACCTTAATTGGAGTACATTCAGCCGTTAGTGGAACAATTAAAAAAATCAATTTTCGCGAAGGAGATTTTGTAAAAACCGGTGATATTATCATTAAATTAACTGGAATTAATGGGGAATCAAATCCTATTGAAACCCAATATCAAATTGCTAAGCAAAATTATAATTTTGCTAAACGGAGTGTGAATAATTTATCGACTACCCGTAAAATCACTTTACAAAATGCTCAGCTTCAACTTCAGAATGCTAAAAATCAAACCCAAGCTTTCATTACAAATTTATCAGTTATGGATTCAAATATTAGTTCCCTTCAGCAGGGTATCAATTTATTAAATAATTCACTTTCATCTTCCAACACCAAAACTAATCGTGATTTGACCAATGCCCACCAAAATTTAAACGATTTAATTTCTTCTATTAATGAAATGCAAAGTCAAAAGCATAATACCATTGGTCAAATTAAATCTCTCAATAATTATTCAAATACCTCCAATCAACTCTGTACCACTTCTATTCATCAGCCAAATTTACAATCAACATCTTCTAAATCCCCTTCCACTGATATGCACAGTACCCTTTGTGCTACTTATCTAAAAGAAAATCAGTCTTTAAATAAGCTTTATACCTTATATGATAAAGCGAAACTCGCTTACAATGATGGCATTGATTCTATTAAACTCGGGAATAATCAAATTTTAAGTCAAGTTATCAAAACTCAGGGGCAACTTAATGCTACCGTTGCCACTAAACAGTCAACTGAACAAAAAGTTGGATATGATGGACATACTATTATTGCTATGCAACAGGCGCAGAAAGCTTTTGAAGCAACCAAACAACAGCTTAAAGCCGCTCAGGATCAAGCCAATAATCAACTTCAATTAGCTAAATTAAGTTACAATTTAGCTAAATCTCAATTAAATCAACTTACTATAAAAGCACCAGAAGATGGTATTATAGCTGGTTTAGATTTACATATTAATAACACAGTTTCACCACAAAATAAATTATTTTCAATTCTTACTCCCGCTGACTTTGAAGTTATCCTTCATGTAGACACAAATATAGCTAATCAAATTTCTCACAATGCCATTGCTCAAGTTCAAATTGCTAATCAATGGGTAGACGCAGCTATATCTAGCATATCCCCAATTACCGATGCTAGGACTGGTCTAGTGGAAGTAAAAATAGCCTTACCAAAAATTTTCTTCCGTATTGGACAGATCTTAAATGTAAAGCTACCTTTACAAAAAGGAAAGATAGCTTTACATATTGTCGACTTACTCATCAAATACATGGCTATACTTTGTTACCCATTCGTCATGCACCT
>CAJXGP010000445.1 GCA_913053915.1 uncultured Ignavibacteriales bacterium
TTAAAAAACGTACACAAAAAATACATGAAAAGAAAAACTGAATTGGTGTGAATTTGTCCCGATGTTTTTTATCCCCGTTACTCTTAGTTTTCTATCTATCCAGTAACCGCAAAACCCAGCTTTGTAAACACTTCCAAATCTTGCACCCAAATAATTTTTCCTTAAGAATTTAATTAAGTTTTCAGGTCCTTGTTTCATGCTAAAACTTTTTATTACCATACCAAAGCATCTCAGCTTTATTAACCAGTTTTTTTTTGGAATAGACATCCATTCCAACGTAAATTGTTTGATTTGAAAAATCTAATTTTTTAGTTTTTATTTCGATACTCTCTACTGTTTATTCTTAAATTAGTTATTTTTGAAATTCTAGTTTACAGAAAAGATGCTTTTTTATTTTTAGATATAATATCTTTGGAAAAAACCCTTAATATTTTAGGCTGGTTTTTAATCACCGACATTCTTGTAGGAATTTCTTCAAAAAAAATGTCGGTGTAAATCAATATTTTAAAACATCTGCCGAAGTTTGAAGAAGACGGGTTTCACTAATTAACACAAATTATGAATATAGAACAGAAACTATTTTTCACTATTGATGATATTAAGAGACTTGCTACTTCAAGCAGTTTTGAAAGAGGAGAAGATTATTCCTTTTCGGGTGAAGTTAACAAAATTGTAAGAAAAGGTAATCTATTTGAAGGAACAGTTTACGGTTCAAGAAAATATAAAGTAAGTCTGAATATTTTTAATAATGAATTGAATTTTAAATGCAATTGCCCTTATGATTTCGGTGGAATTTGTAAACACGAAGTAGCATTTGCACTTGAGATATTGAATGATAAATATATTGAAAATACTATTACGGAGCAAAGTACCATTTTAAAAGAAGAATTTACCGGCAGCTTTGAAAAAGAAACAACAGGAAAGAAACTTAAATTCTTAAAGCAATTATTGAATAGAGATGTGAATTTACAGCAGCAATTTATTGAATTCACGAAAGATGCTGCTGAAAATCTGGATAATATTGTCGGAGAAAAAATTGATGTTGTAAAAAACAAAATTCACAATGAATTATCTTCTTTAGACTTTGACAATATTGAAGATAATTACGAATATAATCATTATGATAATTATTGGAATGAAGAAGGACTTTATGATTTTGCAGCAGAAATGATTCAAGAGGTTTTTTCTTCTTACGTAAATCAGGCGGCAAATTATATTAAAAAGGGAAATTTATTGGACGTCATTCGTATTACTTTGGGGATTTATGAAGGTTCTCAAAATTTACCCGAATTAGATAATGATGATTACTGTCTGTTTGACGGAGAATATAATACAAATGTGTGGGATATTCTTAAAAAAAGCATAAATAATATCGCTTTTAAAATAGATGAAATTGTTAAATCCGATGAAACCGTCATACAAATAATAGATCTTACTTTTGAAAGAATTAAGATTTATGATGCTGAGAACAACGATGATGATGAAAACAGAATATTTTATAATATCAAAGATTTTGAGAAGCTGTTTCAATCATTGGTCATAAATAAAACCACGGCAATTTACCTTCTCAAGCAAATCCAAAATAACAAATTTGAAATCTATGAAGCTTCATACATTATTCTTAATCTTGCCGAAATATTAAATGATGAAACTTTGTGGATAAAAACGGCTGAAACTTTTTCTAAAAACGATGAAAAAATTGCCGGAAAACTAATAGAAAAATATAAATCAAAAGAGAATGAAAAGGACTTTATCAGAACAGCTAAAATGGCATTCCATAATTGGCCAAATAATTTTGATTTGTACCTAATCAATAATTTGGATAAAGCAAAACAAGAAAACTTGTATGTTGATGCTTTAAGAAACTATGTAAGAAATAAACATAAAATAAAATATTATGAAATTTTAAGGCATTATCTCACAGATAATGAAAAGGTTGGCTTTGTTAATGATTTTAAAAATGATTACAACAATGTATTTTATGTGCAATTATTAGAAACAGAAAAAAGATATAAAGAAATATTAGATTGTGCCGAGCGGAATAAAAACTCTTATGATTTTGATAAATTAATAACGCCTATTCTTAACGTATATCCATCGGAATGTTTTACTTATATTATAAACAAAAATAATGAGACGCTGAATTCTTATGGAAGGAATCGTAAGACCTATCAATCAATGATAAAAACATTAAGGTTACTGAAACAAATTATTTCCAAAAAAGAAGAATCGGTTTTATTCTTGAATAAATTATATAATCACAAGCCAAATTTACCGGCATTAAAAGACGAAATGAGAAAGGCAAATTTAGTTACCAATAGATGAATGATAAATCAAATATAACTCCTCACGGAAATCCGGAATTAAAGTACGGCAGCTTGGTTTCTTCAATAGAAACTTTGCTGAATGATGCAAGAGCTAAAGTTGTCAGGGAAGTAAACCAAACAATTGTTTTCACGTATTGGCATATCGGCAGATATATTGTTGAGTACGAACAAGGCGGAAAAGAAAGAGCGGAATATGGAACGGAGCTTTTAAAACGGTTATCTCAAGATTTAACAAAATCGTTTGGTAAAGGGTATTCATATAGAAATTTACAAAGGATCAAACAGTTTTATCAAGCATTCCCAATTGTGCCATCACTGATGGCACAATCTGAAGATGAGAAATGGCCAACACTGTCTGCCAAATCTGAACTCTCAAAAGTGCAGTCAGCGATTGCACAATTATCATGGACACACTTTGTAAGGCTTTTAAGCGTAAAAAATGAGGATGAAAGGAATTTTTATTTAATTGAAACGGCGGAAAATAATTGGTCTGTCCGTGAACTTGACCGTCAAGTTAACGGTTCCTTATATTAAAGTTTGAGTTTGACTGTAAGTTATCCCGATTTAATTTCGCTCGCAGGTTTACAACAATATTTATGAGTCGAATCTAAAAAGGTTAATTATGAGAAAATCGGGTCAAAATTTT
>CAJXGP010000446.1 GCA_913053915.1 uncultured Ignavibacteriales bacterium
AGTACATTATCGCTTTTGCGTAAAAGCGGATATTTTTTGCTCAAATATGGTTGCGTAAAGGTTGATGTTTTGCTGCTTAGATAAAATTCCCATTTTTCGCGAAGTGTCATTATTCCCACACGAATGTCAGCTACAGGTCTCGTAAAAGTAAATGGCAGCAAGTTATCTCTTTCAAAGCTATCGAATAATATGTAATTCATGCGATAAAATATTCAAGGTTTTTTTTCTAAAATAATAAAAATTTATTTTGTTTATTCTAAAATTTCCAAGAAAATAATTTTAATTTTGTAATTTAAATTGTTTTTGTCGGGGCGGCAGGATTTGAACCTGCGAACTCCTGCTCCCAAAGCAGGCGCGATAACCGGGCTACGCTACGCCCCGATTTTGTTAATATTTTGTAAGAGCTTTTTTTAAATAAAAAATAAATATATATTTTTAATATCTTAAAAACAATTGTTGAAAGATACAAAAATCTTGGGTTTTTCATTAATTTATTTGAGCAAAAAAGGTAAAAATATCCTAATTTTTATGTATGATATAACTTGACTAAATTTGATTACTAAATAATTTACAATAATAAAAAATTTATGTCTTTCCCTTTTTTTATATTCAAAAGACTTACATTTTCTAAAAAGGAATCCAAGTTTACAACATTCATCTCTTCAATCTCAATAATGGGAATTGCAATTGGTGTAGCAGCACTTATCATTACGCTAAGCATTTTAAATGGGTTTGCAAAAACTATAACAAATAAAATCATTTCTTTCGATTCTCATATACAAATTACTTCTTATAAAACAATACTCCCTGATTATCATTCAGCTTTACCTTTGATAAAGAGAGATATAAGTCCTTACGTAGTGGCGATTAATCCTTTTGCATCGAAATTAGCGATTATCAGCAGCAAATATGAAAAGGAAGGAGTAAATATCAAAGGTATTTTCCCAAAGAATGATTGGAACGGAGTAAAGAAAGATATAGTGGCGGGTATATATAATTTAGGCCTTAAAAATAATTTACCGTCAATTATAATCGGTAAAAAGCTGGCGAATAAATTATTGGTAAAAGTGGGAGATGTAGTAACGGTATTTGCACTAATAAAGACGAACTTCCTTCACCGGAGAATATTCCGAATATTCAAAAGTTTGTTATTACCGGAATCTTTGAAAGCGGTATGGCTCAATTTGATGATTTGAATGCTTATGTTAATATTTCGGCAGCGCAAAAATTATTTGATATCGGAGATAATGTAACCGGATATGATATTAAATTAAATAATATTTCAAAAATCGATAGCTTAACTGAATCATTATCGGAAAAATTAGGATTCCCTTATTCCGTTAAATCGATCTATCAAAATTACAGAGGAATCTTTACATGGATTGCTCTTCAAAAAAAACCGATTCCTATTATTCTCGGCTTAATTATTATAGTGGCTGTATTCAATATCATAGGCACGTTATTGATGATAGTTTTGGAAAAAATAAGCGCTATCGGTATTCTTAAATCGCTTGGTGCAACTAGAAGACAAATAATTTACATTTTCATAAATCAAGGAATATTTTTGGCTATCATCGGAATCCTATTAGGAAATATTTTAGCTTATTTGTTAATGGATATACAATTACAATACAAAATAATATCAATACCTTCTTCGGTATATTTTATGTCGACAGTTCCTATTTTACTTTCGGTTCAAACTTTTGCCGAGGTTTCCGGAATAACATTCATTTTATGCATTGTTGTCTCATTTATTCCAAGTTATATTGCATCTAAAATTCAACCGGTATCTACATTAAGATTTAATTAATGAAATTCGAATCTTTCATATCGAAAAGATATTTAATATCCAAGCATAAAATGAACTTCATCTCAATGATTTCATTCATATCGGTTGCCGGTATTACAATAGGCGTTGCAGCTCTTATAGTTGTACTGTCGGTCTTTAATGGATTCGGTAGCTTGGTAAAATCGTTTTTGACTAATTTCGAACCGAATGTGAGAGTTGAGATTATTTCTCCCAAAGGATTTGGAAATCGACAAGAATTAAAAACGGCTATTCAATCAATAGCAGATGTAAAAAATTTTGCTCCTTTTGTTAACGGTAAAGTCCTGGCTTATCATAAAGGATATATTCAAGTAATTAATTTGAAAGGGATTCCGGAAAAAACCGGCAATAACATTTATGGTATTGATGCAAATATGCTTTATGGTAAATACGATTTATCGAATAATAGCGGTCTTCCCGGAATAATTCTAGGATTAAATCTTGCCGATAAACTTGAATCTCTTATAGGTGATACAATAACTGTTATTTCTCCGGTAGGTATAGAAAAAACGATAACTCAATTTTCTATGCCTAAAACTGAAAGATTCATCATAAAAGGGATTTACAGCTCTAATAATAATGAATATGACGGATCATATATATTTTCTTCATTAAAGACAGCGCAAAATTTATTGGGTTATAATAATAAAATACAAGGCTATGATATACGATTAGATAATATTGATGAATCTTTCCAAGTGAAAAAGCAGTTGGAAGCTAAATTAAATAAACAACTATTTAGTGTTAATACTTGGTACGATTTTCACCGGGAACTTTATAAAATGATGGAAATAGAAAGATGGTCGGCATATATTATTCTATGTTTGATTATTGCCGTGGCAACGTTTAATATATTAGGTTCCCTTTCAATGTCGGTTATAGAAAAGAAAAGGGATATCGGAATTTTAATGACAATGGGTGCAACTAAAAAATCGGTACTTAAAATTTTTATGAACGAAGGATTGCTGATCGGAATAATAGGAACTATAGTAGGGCTTTTACTCGGTTATTTTATTTGTTTTTTACAACTAAAGTTTAATATCTATCCACTCAATCCGGCACAGTATAAGATAGATTCGCTACCGCTTCAGTTAAGATTATCCGATTTCTTTTTCATAAGCGGAGCCTCATTGTTATTGTCATTT
>CAJXGP010000447.1 GCA_913053915.1 uncultured Ignavibacteriales bacterium
GCATTATTAAAATTAGGGTCATTAAATATATCATCCATTTGATTCCAAAACTCTGAAATTGTGGATGAAGATGAATATTTATGTGTGGTATCTTTAACAGTTTCTTGGGCTTTACCCGATACTAAAAATAATATAGTTAAAACAATTATTGTTGGGATTTTAATTTCCATATATCCTTAATATTCCTGAGATTTCGGAAGCAGACATTTTTCTATAAAAACCGATAGGAATATCTGCGTGGATTCCCGCAAAACTCATTCTATTTAAGTTTACTACGCGATAATGCAATGCTCCGAACATCATTTTAACAAAGTGATTTCTTCCCTCAACACAAACGACTACAAGGTTTTTTCTGCCATTTATTTTTTTAAAATTAATCTTTTCAAATTTTCCTCTTACATTATTTATATAAGTTCCTTTAAGTAATATCTTCATATCTGTTTCCGAAAGAGGGTTATCTAATCTCACTTCATATTCACGAGGTACTTTATTTTTAGGATGAGATAATAAATTTGAAAATTCACCATCATTAGTAAGAAATAATACACCGGTTGTATTATAATCCAGTCTGCCGACGGAGAAAATTTTTTCTTTTGATTTTATAAGATCAATTACGGTTTTTCTATTTTTTTCATCTTTCGTAGTAGATATTATTCCTTTAGGCTTATTCAATAAAAAATAAACTTGTTTGCGTGGGGAAATTTTCTCCCCGTCAAGACAAACAATATCGGAAGACGGATTCACTTTGAAATTTAATTTCGTAACAATTTTTTTATTAACTGAAATTCTACCTTGTGAAATCATATCTTCGGCTTTTCTTCTTGAAGTTATACCGCTTTCAGCAATAAATTTATTAAGTCTTGTCAATATCATTATTTGCTTCATTTGATGTTTCTTCTTGAATATTTTCTTCAATCATATTCATCATAATCTTTCTTTTTTGTTCTAAAAAATCTTCGTCGTTCATTATTTCTTCGATTTCCCTCGGTTTCGGTAAATCTTTAATGCTATTTAATCCAAAGTATTTAAGAAACTCCGGAGTTGTACCATATAATAAAGGTCTGCCAACCGATTCTGTTCTGCCGGTAATAGTTATTAAATTTTTCTCCAACAAAGTATTTAATATATAATCTGAATTCACGCCTCTAATAGATTCGATTTCAGGTTTAGTTATAGGTTGTTTATAAGCTGTAATTGCTAAAGTCTCCAACGCAGCTTGACTTAATCTTCTTTTACTTTTTTCTGAGGAAAGAAAGCCGACATATTTTGCATACTCCTGTTTAGTTGCAAATAAATAACCTTCAGCTATCCTCAGAATGTTAAAAGACATATTTAGTTTTTCATAAGTTGTATTCAATTCATCGATGCATTTATCAACATCAGCGGGTGAAATTTGTACATCTTTGCCGTCAATTCCTTTAATAGCCTTTATAATTTCGGAGTTGTTTAAGGAATCATCCGAAGCGAAAATCAAAGCTTCTATGATTGAATTATATATACTATCCATGGTTCAATTTATAAAGTACAAAATCATTGAAATTCGAAGATTCTTTTATTCCTATTTGACCCATTTTAGTTAACTCAAGTAGTGCTATGAAAGTAATTACAATTCTTATTTTTTCTTTTAGTACACTAACTAAGCCGATAAAATCCATTTCATTTTTTTGACTAAGGGAATCCATGATAAATTTCATTTGTTCATCAACAGTTACATTGATTTTTTTTATTTCATGAACAGTTTTCTCTTTAATTCGCGCAAGAGCGTTTTTAAAAGCTTTAGCTAAATCAAAAATAGAAACATTCCTTAGCAATGTTTCATATTCCGGCAGAGATTCTTTTTCATCAGCCGTGAAATTACCGCGGAAACTTAATTTTCTTTGATTCGATTCAAAAAAGGTCAATTCTTCAGCGACTTCTTTATATTTCTTATATTCCAATAGGGCTTGAACCAGTTCTGTTCTCGGATCAATTTCTTGCCCTTTCTCATCAATCTCTTTAGGTAAAAGCATTCGTACTTTTATGTGCATTAATGTAGATGCCATTAAAATAAAATCACCGGCTAATTCAAGGTCAAGTAATTTAATTAAGTTAACGTATTCCAGGAATTCTTTTGTGATCCTTGAAATTGGAATATCATAAATATTCAATTCATCCCTTTTTATAAAAAAGAGAAGTAAATCTAACGGACCTTCAAACTGATCAAGTTTAATTTTATACAATGTTAACCCAATTTCATTTTATTGCGAACTTCGGCCATTGTTTCCTCTGCGGTAATTTTGGCTCTTCTTTCTCCGTCATGCAAAATATCCAACACCTCATCAATTCGTTGTTCATAATAATTTTGTTTTTCTCTAATAGGTGCCAAAAAGTTTGAAATTTTTGAAGCACAATTCATTTTGCAATTGAAACAACCTAATGCTCCCGATCTGCAATCGGCATCAATTTCAGGAATTTCTGTAGGATTAAATTTTTTATGATATGAAAACACTAAGCAGATATCCGGATTTCCCGGGTCGCCTTTTCTAACTTTCTGTGGATCGGTAACTGCCTTTTTTAATTTTGATTTGACAATTTCCGGGCTATCGGACAATAATAAAGTATTGTTCAAAGATTTACTCATTTTTGCATTACCATCCAATCCAGGTAAACGCGCAAATTCCGATAATAACGGTTCCGGTTCCGGAAAAACTTTTCCGTATTGATTATTAAATTTTCGTGCGATTTCACGGGATATCTCAATGTGCGGGACTTGGTCTTCACCAACCGGAACTGCATTACCTTTATAAAGGAGTATGTCTGCTGCTTGAAGTACAGGATATCCGAGATGGCCAAAAACTACATTTTTAATATTTAGGTCCTTTATTTGATCTTTAAGTGTAGGATTTCTTTCAAGCCGGTTTACGGTAATCAGCATCCCCAATAAAAGATTCAATTCAGTATGTTCTTTTATTTTTGAT
>CAJXGP010000448.1 GCA_913053915.1 uncultured Ignavibacteriales bacterium
ATAGAAGTAAAATCGGCAATACAGTCCGGAGTAATATATGCTTTTGGGTCACCGATTTCATAAACAAGCTGCTCGGCAACCGTTTCAAATGAAACTTTTCCTCCGGTATTTTCATGCTTTGTAATTATCACCTCACCGTTGGGATATGCCTCAGCTATCGGGAAACCTATCTCTGCCATATTTTTGATTGATTGCCAATCGCCTAAAAAATTTCCACCGGTAGATTGAGCACCACATTCAAGGATATGCCCCGCGACAGTACCGGTTGAGAGCAAATCATAATCATTTTTTTCCCAACCAAATTCATATATCATCGGAGCCAGTGTTAGTCCTGTATCGGTTGTTCGTCCTGTAATAACAATATCCGCCCTATTTTGAAGCGCTTCAACAATTGGAAATGCGCCGAAATAAACGTTAGCACTCAGCAATTTATCTTTAACACATTTAATCGATTCCCCAGTATCCATATTATTAAGTTCACTTCCTAAAGAAATAATTTCATCAATTCTATCATAAATATCATCTCCTAGGACAACTGCAATTCTTAATTTATTGATACCCAATTTTTTTGCAACTTCTTGTACGGCATTTGCACAAGCAACAGGATTTACTCCCCCACCATTTGTAATAATTTTTATATTTTTTTCTTTACAAATTGGCAAGATTCTTTTCATCAAAGCAGGAATATCACCAGCATACCCGAACTCCGGATTTCTGTTTTTCTGTTTTTGAAGAATCGACATTGTTACTTCAGCTAGATAATCCATCACTAAATAATCAACGGCACCTTTAGTCACTTGTTGATACGGCGCATCGATTAAATCACCCCAAAAGCCCTGCCCGGAGGCGATACGAATTTTTTCTTTCATCTAATTTCCTCACTATTAATAATTAATTCGGCAACCCTATATATATCTTTTTGAGATTTAATATCATGCCAGATAATTCTTTCATCCGAACGAAACCAAGTTAATTGTCTTTTTGCATACCTTCGGGTATTTCGTTTTATTAGCTCTATTGCCCTTCCAAGAGAAATTTCTCCTTCTAAATAGGAAATTATTTCTTTATATCCAACTGTATTTAAAGAATTTAAATTTTTACTATATCCTCTATCTAATAAACTTTCAACTTCAGAAACCAAACCGTTTTCAATCATATCATCGATTCTATTATCAATATTTTCGTAAAGAAGCGAACGCTCCCATTTTAATCCATGTAATCTAAAATTGAATTTTTTGTTTCTTTTGTATTTTTTTTGATGAAAACCGATCGATTGTCCTGTCAAGTGAAATACCTCAAGGGCTCGCATTACCCTTTTCCAATTTTGCGATAACATTTTAGCCGCACTTTCGGGATCTGCCTTTTTTAGTTCTGCATACAAATATTCATCGCCAAATCGTTTTTTTTTCTCTAAAAGTTCATTACGATATTCTTCATCAACTTCAACCGAATTAAAAATTCCATCGACTAAAGCTTTGATATATAAACCGGAACCTCCGACAATAATTGGTACTTTTTTATTTTTCAGTAAATTATCTATAATCTTTAATGCAGCAGTTTCAAAATGACTTGCATTATAATTTTCATTGGGTTCTAATAAATTGATAAAATGATGCTTTATTTTTGCTAATTCATTTTTATCAGGTTTAGCAGTCCCAATATTCAGATATTTATAAATTTGTCTGCTGTCGGCAGAAATTATTTCAGCATCGAATTTAGAAGCTAAAATGATACCGATTTGGGTTTTCCCCGAACAAGTGGCACCAACGATTGTAATTATTTTGTGTTCCAACCTTCTCTGCCTATTAACGGAACAAAAGAGAATTCCGGTTCATCCCGTTCATCAAAGACGTCTTCTTCCAGCTTGGTAAGAATCTTTAATTTTTGCGAATTTTTATTACCAACCGGGATTACTAATTTACCCCCAATTGCAATTTGTTTCTTTAATGGTTCCGGTACGGAAGGTGAGCCGGCTGTTACAATAATACCATCATAAGGCGAATATTCCGCCCAACCAATTGTACCATCCCCATACTTGGAATGAACCCGTAAGTTTATAGAATCAAATAAATTTCGAGTTTTTAAATAAAGATCAATATTCCGCTCAATACTGTAAACCTGCATTTTCATATGAACCAGAATTGCCGCTTGATAACCGGAACCGGTGCCTATTTCCAACACTTTTGAATTAGGTTTTAAGTGTAACTCTTGAGTCATAAATGCTACAGTATATGGTTGAGAAATTGACTGACCATATCCTATTGGTAAAGCAATATCTTTATAAGCATGATTATGAAAAGCCTTTGAAAGAAATTTATGCCTTTCTACTTTACCAATAGCTTTTAACACAGCTTGATCCCAAATCCCTTTTTGAGATAATTTATCTATTAATTCTTTTCTCTCTCTTTCATACATCTTTTGTAAAACAATTCTATTTTTATTTTTGTAAAGATAAAATAATAAATCATTATTTTTTAGTTTTACAATTAAAATATTTTATTGAAAGGTGAAATTGTGCGCCATTTTCAACTATGTTTTTTATCGAAAAGATTACATCCGGCAAGTTATTTCTAGGATGTAAATTAAGGAATAGTTATTGTTAGGGTAAGTACGGTAACTATGTAAAGAAAGCTTCAATTGAAGAATATTTGCTTTATTGAATATATTGAAACCAATGAGTTCATAAAAAGAAGGAATTAATTTCATATTGGGATTTTAAAGGTTATGCAAGAAAATTTAAGTTCTTAAAGAAAATTTAGAATAAAAAAATAGGATGATTTTATTGCAAGAAATTATTAATCATATTATATTAGCCAACCAAATTATACAATATAATTAATATTTTTTATTGTTCTTAAAAATATTGCTCTTGCGGGAATAGCTCAGTTGGTAGAGCGCAACCTTGCCAAGGTTGATGTCGCGGGTTCGAGTCCCGTTTCCCGCTCAAGAAATCTA
>CAJXGP010000449.1 GCA_913053915.1 uncultured Ignavibacteriales bacterium
GGATAGGGACATCAACTCCTTCATCAATGTTTACTGTGGCAAGCACAACAGTAGCTACCACTACGGTAGAGTTCGGAGATCAATACTCAACAGGAAGTCATGCTTGTTTTAATGCCAAAAACACAACAGGCGCAAATATAAGTTTTTACTTCGTTGGAACAGGAATGGTCGTGGAGCCAAACAGATGCAAGTAGGCGCAAATTATATGAAAAACACAAAAACCAAACACATTCACTTCCTCTTAACCGCGATCTTCACTTTCGCTTTTCTGTTCCTGACCATTCCCTCCGCCCAAGCTGCTACGGAATTCGTCACAACCATCAAAGAATCCGGAGGCGACTTTTCGTCCCTGGCGTCATGGGAATCCACCATCTCCGCCGGAGACGATATGGATTTGACTGCCACCACAACCAAGGTATTCTCCCATTCCGGCATCACCGGAACGATAACCGCCTCTACTACCGTCACCGGAGCAACATCCGGAGCCACCGGCGTAGCGGTATTCGCCACCGCCAACCAAATCCTCATTAAAAACATTGTCGGAACATTCCAATCCGGAGAACAAGTCCAAGTTGACTCCTTAAACTATGTCACCATCTCCGACTCCGGCGATTCTCCCATTGCCGTCGCCAAAATTGACGGAGCGTGGACCAATCCGGATACGACTGCCGTCACCATAAACGGCTGGATCACTTCGGCGACGAATTTTATTAAAATTTATACAACCGCCACAGCAAGACATAACGGAAAGTGGGATAATACGAAATACAGGATGGAAACAAACACAACGAGTACTCATTTAATTAATGTTTATACAAACCATGTTAGGATTCAGGGACTGCAGATAGATATAGCTAGTGGTTCGTATAGCGTGGGTGTTTATGTTGATTATTTAACAGATGGAGCGAATGTACAGATTTTTAATAATATTATTCGTGGAATTTTCAATAAATATCCCAATATTTTTTAACAATCCATAGGATACATTATTATTAATAATACTAGAATTCATTACATTATTTAATAAAATACTTGTATTTGATCCACCACTAATTTTATTTTTTATAATATAAGATTCTTTTGTA
The DNA here is from genome assembly GCA_913053915.1 of uncultured Ignavibacteriales bacterium. Next base: position 1,086 of record CAJXGP010000449.1, read on the forward strand.
TTATTTAATAAAATTCCAAATGATGAACTTTTTATTGATATATTCATTAAACTTATTTGTGAAGAATTTTTAACATTAATACCACTATCAAATCCATTTATATTACAAGAATTTATTGAAACATTTGTTTTATTATTAATTAATATTGCAGAACCTACTAAATTAGCAGGACCTGTTATTGAATAATATTATTTATTAAAGAATAATTTCCTGAATGAGATATTGTTTCACAGCTATTTATTGGAAAATAAGCAAGTGATGCAGATAAATGAAGATTACATGTTGCCCAATTAGCATCAGTTATTCCACACAGAACAAATTGCATTAGATTCGCATTTGTTTTGTTTGCTCCATTATTAGCATATACATCAACTTTTGAATTATTAAAAATTGTACCATTAGTAAAAATATTACCAAAAGATTTGTTAAGATAAAGTCCGTATGTATTATTAGATAAATTAAATTTATTTATTGAAATAGCACGTGAATTTAATAAATAAATACCATAATTATTATGAACTAAATTTAAATTAGACATAAAAATACTATAAGAATTATTAACATTAAAAGACCTATTTGAATAACTAATTTTAATATTTTTTAAATTATTAAGATACTTTTCAGAAAGAAGACTAAGTTCCATTATCCCTCTTCTTTTTCTACTTCTTCAAGTAGTAATTCCTCATGGCAAATAGGACACCTCAAATAATTGCCTTTCTTGATCGAATACCTTTTCTCCATATAATCGGAATCTCCATTAGGACAAGTTTGGCGGACAGGTTTATACCAGGTAACAAAATCACAATCAGGATATTTAGAACAACCGTAAAATACTTTTTTCCGGTGTGATGTTCTTTCTACAACTTCACCTTTTTTACATTTCGGACATTTTACGCCTAAAGTTATGTTTTTTACAAAATCACATTCCGGATAACGTTCGCATCCGATGAACTTACCAAATTTGCCCATCCGGTAAACGGTTCTGGCTCCGCATTTTTCACATTTGTCACCCGTAAACTCCGGTTCTTTATTTTGAGCTGATATCTCTTTAAATGATTTTATATTCTTGCATTCAGGATAATTACTGCAAGCAAGATATTTCCCGAATCGACCCACCTTAATTATCATTTCACTACCACATTTATCACATATTATTTTTTCAATATTATCTTCAACTCTTTTTAATGTTTCGGAGAAAGGTTTGTAAAAATCATTTAAAACCTTTCCATATTCATTTTCTCCCGAAGCAATCTGATCTAATTCATTTTCCATGTTGGCAGTAAAATCTTCGTTGATAATATCCGGAAAATTTTTTACTAATATTTTATTTACCTCTTTCCCGAGTTGAGTTGGAAATAATTTTTTTTCTTTTTGAATAACATATTTCCTATCTTGAATAGTACCTACAATTAATGAATAAGTGCTTGGCCTTCCAATACCTTTGCTCTCCAATTCCTTAATTAGAGTACTTTCGGTAAATCTTGCGGAAGGTTTAGTGAAATGTTGAGATTTCTTTAATTCTTTAAGAGCTAAATGCTGTCCCTTTTCTAATCCTAAAGGAATAGTTTCATTTCGATATTCTTCTTTTTCCGGGGTATTTCCCTTCTGTTCAGACAGTTCTTTATAAGCTCGCAAAAATCCTTTAAATTTAATTGTAGAACCAATCGCTCTAAATATAAATTTATCTGCGCTGATTTCAACAACAGTAGTTTCGAGTAATGCCGGTTTCATTTGGGAAGCAACAAACCGGTTCCAAATTAATTCGTAAACTTTAAAAGATTTATTATCCAAAAATTGTTTAACATATTCCGGTGAAAAGTTTGATAAGTTTAATGGAGAAAGGATTTTGGTGCAGTGTGAAAACAAGATA
>CAJXGP010000450.1 GCA_913053915.1 uncultured Ignavibacteriales bacterium
AACCGACGATTAGCGGAAATGCTACTGCTGTTTTTGTGTATGGTTATTATTCACAATAAATTTTTCAACTACTATTTTTATTCTCAAATAATTTTATTTATTTATATTTCCAATTATGTTGGTGCTCATAATAAAAGTTCAACCATGTTCAATCCTTATTCTCTCAGGTATCGATGTTTATTGAGTCTTCTGCAAAATTAAATATTACACTAATTGTCAATTCGACTGTAAGGAGAAAACTTTGAATATACTTTACTCATTAAACGGAAGATTTCTCACCTCAAAAGCGGGTTTGAAATGACAGAGCCTTTATTTTGCAGAAACTCCATTATTCCCAACAATATTTTTATTTTTCCCCGTAAAGAAAACGGGGCAAGTATGACAAGATATATTGAAAGAAAATTAATATAAACATTGATGAAATGACTAGATGACTGTATGGAAGAAGGAGATTTTTATGCTTTTCAATCAAACATACATTCATACAAACATACTTTTAAAATTTTGGGATATGTAAATGTTTGTACTTTTCCTTTTTTTGCGGCTCGCCGCGCTAGGAAGTTGTTACATAATAAGACATTTAATAACTTTTGTCTCTATTTAAATCAAGTACACCGGATTATTTTTTTAATTATAACAAGTTAATGATTTCTAATATCGGCATAATTATTGTGCATATAGGAAAAAATTGAGTTGTTATGAATAATAAATATAATTTAATTGTTTCAGGAATACCCATAGTCGATAAGTTATGGGGAGGATTATATAAAGGTAAAAATTACCTCTTAATTGGTGAAAGCAGAATAGGTAAAAGTTCCGTAGCATCAAGATTTATTAGCGTAGGTTTGAAAAATAAAGAGAATTGCCTCTATTTATCCAATATGAAATTAAAAGAATTTAAAAATGTTAAAGCCTTTAATAATTTTGATATACAATCTTTTATCGAAAATGATTTACTAACCTTTAAAAGGATATTATTACCAAATGATATTTTTGATTTTATCGATAAAGATGAATTTTTAACAGCCTATTTTGAAGATATTAAAAATATAGTTAAAGAATATTCACCGAAAAGAATAGTAATAGATGAATTAACGCCGTTTATTGAATTTGAAAGTTTAACAACATTATTAAAAGTATATAATGAAATTATAGAATTCTTTCAAAAAGAGAATATTACCAGTTTATTTATATTAAGAGAACCGGCTACAAAATTATCAAAAATTTTAGTCAATTCTTTAATGATTTCTTCTATGGGTATGATCAGTTTGCATAAAAATAAATTCGATAAAAATAACAGTAAAATCACACTTACCTCTAACTATTTAAGCTCAGAGAGGGATATTGATACTAATGATAAAATTGAATTTTCTAGGAGATTACAAAGAAATAACCTTGGGAATTCTTATTCACAGGATCTAAAGAAATTGTATGAACATTCTAATGGTATATTTAACATAGAAGATGAATTGTTTAAATATTTAAATTAAATATTTGTTATGTATTAAAAGTTAAAATTATATCGTTTTAAAATTAAATAAACGAAATATAAATTTGGAAGATTAAATATTATGAAACAGAAAATACAATTAATTACGAGTGGGATAAGTTTAGTGGATAAAGCGTGGGGTGGATTTTATAGAGGAGGTACATACATTCTTTTAGGTCCAAGGAAATCCGGTAGAACGTTAATATCATTACAATATTCGATGGAAAGTGCCCGTCAGAAAGAGGTTTGTTTATATTTTACCAATATGCGTCCCAAAGACTTGATGATTCATGCTGCCTCAATTGATTTTGATCTCCAGTATTATATGAACCAAAATTTGGTTATAGTAGTTCGTGTTGCATCCCCCACTGATATTCCCGAAGTAGGTGATCCGGATGAATTTTTAATTGAATACTTGAACGACATCGTCACCGTAGTTGAACAATATCAACCCAGTAAAATTGTTTTTGATGAATTAACTCCTTTCATAGGATTCAACGATGTAAACTTACTTGAGAAAGTATTTGCTCAAACAGTAGAAACAATTGAAGAATCCGGAATCACAAGTTTATTTCTTTTAGGTGAGCCGGTAACCCGTGCTGCTAATGATATAGCCGAGGCATTAATAACTCACTCAACCGGTGTGATATATTTGAACAAAGAAAGCACTGAGGAAAATACTATCGAAAGTGGTATGATGACAATTACTCCAAATATAGGGCACACAGAAGGCAAATTTAAAGCCAGATATTATATTGAGCCTTATAAAGGGATAACCGTCGATTTTCAACCGAAAGACAGTTCAAAAAAATATATTACAATACCGGAGAACACTAGTTCTAAATATAAATCCTTAGCTGATATAGTGATTCCTAAAGAAAATTATTCCCCTTCAAATTTTTACTCTTTAGAAGATTTTAAGTTAATACTCAACAATCAAATTGCACTATTTAAAAGTACCGGACAGACCTTTACATTAGTATCGGTTAAACTTGATAAGCTGGCTGAAGAACAGGGATTGCTCACTTTTAGTCAGCTTCGAAATGCAGTTCGATTATCGACGGATAGAAAAGATAAACTATGTACTATTGAAAATAAGATTATTGTCTTATTGACCAAAGAAGAACAAAATAATATTACAAGTCTGATCAGTAAAATTCGAAATAATCTTCCGGATAATAATCCTACACGTCTAAGAAAAATCTTAAATTTCATTTCTATTTATGCGTTGAAAGTTCACGAGGATATCAATAAAGCGGAAGATATTATTACTTATCCCGAATCAAAAAAATTAATTAAAACATTCGGCGGACTGGGTGCTGCTTTCGGTGGCCGTAAAGGCGCCAAGACCGGAGCGATTATTGGTGGGACACTTGGTATTCTAGGTGGTATTGAAAACGAACGCCGCCGCAATGCCGCCACCCGACCTGTCGTCAGGCCTCACGTTGCGGCAC
>CAJXGP010000451.1 GCA_913053915.1 uncultured Ignavibacteriales bacterium
CGCATCTTCTGGAGCTTACGCAAGAAAACATAATCCATGGGTTAATTGGCAGGGGAATAAGACAAATGGAATTCCTGCAAGTCTTAACATGCCTCTGACGGATTTCCCGGCAGACTATAGCTCACTCCCCAAAATCAGTTTTGTTATTCCAAATCTAAATAACGATATGCATAATGGAACTATAGCTGAAGGTGATACGTGGCTTCAGAATAATCTGGACGGCTATATACAATGGGCTAAAACGCACAACAGTTTATTTATTCTAACTTTTGATGAAGGCACCTATAGTAGTAATAGGATTGTCACAATATTAGTAGGTCAAATGGTAAAGCAGGGGCAATATAACCAACATGTAAATCATTTAAATTTATTGAGGACGTTTGAAGATATGTATGGACTTTATCATTCAGGAAGTAGTATCGACTCGACGAATATATCTAATTGCTGGATAAATGGAATTAATTCCGTTAACGATGTACAAGGTGTCATTAACGAATTCAAATTGGAACAAAATTATCCAAATCCGTTTAATCCGACAACAACGATCCAGTATGCGATTCCAAAACAAACGCATGTAACATTAAAAGTTTATGATGAATTAGGAAGGGAAGTAATGACTCTTGTAGATCAGAACAAACCAGCCGGAAGATACAGCGTTCAGCTATCAGCAGTCAGCAGCGGGCTTGCAAGCGGTGTGTATTTCTATAAGCTTACTGCCGAAAATTTTATTGATATTAAGAAATTAGTGTTACTTAAATAAGGATTTAATCAAATGAAAGAGATACCTTTTTATTTATAGACAATAAATACGGTTATTTCTTATGTTCAAATTCTTCGATCTTCTTTTTCACTTCTTCCGGGGTTTCAATCGACTGATGTTTTTCATAATCGTAAGAGACTAATTTTGTTAAAGCAGCAGCCGCAATAACCTTTTCACCGTTTCTCTCTACCAAAATGAGGTTCTCGATATCGGAACTCTTTTTACCAAAATTAGTTGTTTTGGTTAAAACTTCGATCGCTTCTCCTAAAACTATCGGTTGCAAATAATCAATTTCAATTCTCGCAACAACCGCGTTAAAATCAAGATTTTTTTTCGGCATATTCAAAACATCTTTATAATATCCGATTCTTGCTTCCTCCAGATATGATAAATAGGTCGCATTATTTACATGACGCATTGCATCGAGATCGGAAAATCTTACTTTCAATTTAATTTTATGTTTAAAATTAACTATATCATACATTTTTTCACTCTATAATTTTTATTTACTATTCATAGTTTTTTATCAAAAACAGACTTAATTATTTCTATTGCAGCGGAGATATCCTCAAAACTCACATCCAAATGAGTAATGGCTCTCAATGAACCGACCGTTCCTACCGATAAAAGCAAACCTTTTTCATAACAAAGTGCAATAGATTCTTCTACCGGAATATTTAATGATTTAAATATGATAATATTTGTTTGCACGGTTTCCAAGTTTAACTCTAAAGAAGGGATTTCTGCAATTGCATTAGCAAGCATTCCGGCTTTTTCATGATCCTCGGTTAATCTTTGAAAATTATTTTGAAGAGCATACAAACCGGCAGCCGCGAGTATACCCACCTGTCTCATACCGCCGCCCCAAGCCTTTCTCACTCTAAATGCTTCATCTATAAAATCTTTTGAACCGGCAATAATAGAACCGACGGGCGCTCCCAAACCTTTGGAAAGACAACATGAAATTGAATCTGCATAAGATGCGTATTCACTTACAGGGATATTTTTTGCGATGGAAGCATTCCAGATTCTTGCTCCGTCCAGATGAAAAAATAAATTATATTTCAGAGCCAGTTCTTTAAGTTTCTTAATATTATCCAAAGGATGAATAGTTCCGCCGGCTCTGTTATGAGTATTTTCCACTTCAATCACCTTTGTTTTAGGCATATAATAAGCGCCGGCAGGTCTTATATAAGGTTCGATTTGTTCGGGAGTAATAACACCGAGATTTCCTTCAATGGGCATTAATTGAATCCCGCTTAATGCAGCGGGCGAACCCGATTCATAGTGAAAAATATGGGAATCTTTTTCACAAATAACTTCGTCTCCGGGATTAGTAAGGACATTCAGACAGATTTGATTTCCCATCACACCACTCGAAACAAAAAGGGCTGATTCTTTTCCCAAAAGATCTGCAGTGTATTCCTGGAGTCTATTGACGGTGGGGTCTTCACGAAAAACATCGTCGCCAACTTCTGCTTCATACATTGCCTTACGCATAGCTTCAGAAGGCTTGGTTACCGTATCACTTCTTAAATCAATTACTTTTTTCATGGGTTTATATTTTCCAGATTATGGACGTTTCATAATAATTCTTTTTCAAATTACTATATTCAATTTTACAAAAAATAATATTTCATTTTGCTATTTACAAAGTACCAAATATTTATAAATTAAATTTTGTTTTAATTTTCAAAAGAAGAAAAACGCCGAAAACCCAAAGTGAGAAGCCTGAACTTAGATAAGGAATAATCATCGGATGCTTCGTAAAAAAAGTTTCCACGTTTTCAACAGGCACATTACCGACCAAATAAGTTTTGGTAAACATTTTAGTGCTTTGTTTAATTCTACCCAAAGGATCAATAATACTACTAATCCCGCCATTGGCGGCTCTTACAACCGCTCTTCTGTTTTCAACGGCTCTTAAGACAGCAAAATCTTCATGTTGATATGGACCGCTTGAATTTCCATACCAGCTATCGTTTGTTACAACAATTATTAATTCTCCGCCTCTTCTTATAAAATTTGTTATGAAATATGGAAAGACGGATTCAAAACAAATAGCACCGTCTATTGATAAAGAATCTTTACCGGCAAACACATTGTTGACTTGCCGGGTTTTGTAGCTGACCCGACAGTGCATGGCTGCCGCGGCAAGACAGTAATCGCGGTCG
>CAJXGP010000452.1 GCA_913053915.1 uncultured Ignavibacteriales bacterium
ATTTGATAGACCGGTGAAATATTCCCGTCCTTTATATCATCATCAATTTTGAATTCTAATTTATCAAATTTTTCTATATCCGATGCTAAGAAATAGCTTCTGCTATAATCCAAGCTTTTCAAATATCGTTTTAAAATGACTGCTGAAAGTGAATCGTTTAGATTAAATTTTTTATAGTGATATCGCGATAGTATTGTATAAATTAATTCGTCTTCTTTCGATTGATAAACAGTAGGCTCAAGCATTTTTACAGTATCCGGAACTCCAGCCTGATTTATAATTACATTATTATCATTATTTTTAGCTAAAAATACATTAGCCAAGACAACAAGTAAGGCTACAATAAAAATATTTCTCATAATTATTCTAGGGGTTTTTTTCATTGATTATTAAAAATTTAGTATAAATTTAACGATTCATCAGAAATGTATAAACCGATATCCTTGTGCATGGATTAATTACTTCTCTTTAAACTAATAACTTATTTCAATGCAATATACTCAATAATATTCAAAATTATTCAAAAAATTAATAAGTTACCTCAGAAAAGTATTTTCCTTGTGAAAAAGTTAAGGATACAACTTATGTCGCATCAATTTGGAAAAGTTCAAGACATAACAGAGGTTGTGCGGTCAATGTAATAATTATATCATTCGATCAATTGGAAAGATTACAGCCAAAATAATAAAATTTAAAGACTCAATTTATTCTTCATGAAGTATACCAATCGTAAAAGTTAAATTTAGTTATTCTTCTTTTTCTACTGTTCTTGCAAAAATATAATCTACGTTTTTCAGCATTTTCCGATTATCGAATATGTCCTTAAGTTCTTTTTCTGTTAAATACTTTAATAATTCTTTGGACTTCAATAATTCACTTAAAAAGTTCTTATCTTTATTTGTCCAAACTTCCATAGCGGAGGCTTGAATAATTTTATATGCATCTTCTCGAGACAATGCTTTGTTTACTAATTTCAGCAAAACATTTTGAGAAAATACCAGACCGCGAGTTAACTCCAAATTATTTAACATATTTTCAGGATATAAAATTAAATTCTTTATTAACTTTATCATAAGGTCAAGCATATAATCGAGAGCGATACAAGAATCGGGAACAATTATTCTTTCGACGGAAGAATGTGAAATATCTCTTTCATGCCATAATGCGATATCTTCCAATGCAGCTATAGAATTACTTCTGATTACCCGTGCCAAGCCTGTAATTCTCTCACTTATTATTGGGTTTCTCTTATGAGGCATTGCAGAGGATCCTTTCTGTCCTTTTGAAAAATATTCTTCAGCTTCCAATACCTCAGTTTTCTGAAGATGTCTAATTTCGATAGCAATTTTTTCAAGGGATGCACCTATAATTGCCAAAGTTGTAAGATACTGAGCATGTCGATCGCGTTGAATTACTTGAGTTGAAATAGGGGCAGGAGTTAGCCCCATTTTTTTGCATACATATTCTTCGATTTTCGGTGATAAGTGTTCATAGGTACCAACCGCACCTGAGATTTGCCCGACACTAATATTATTGATTGCGCTTTTTAGCCGTATGATATTTCTTTTAGTTTCTTCAAACCAAAGAGCGAACTTTAATCCCATAGTAGTCGGCTCTGCATGAATACCATGAGTTCGTCCAATGCATAATGTATGTTTATTTTTCAAAGCTCTTTGTTTTAAAGCACCTTTCAAATCATATAATTTCTTTGATAGAATTTCTCCTGCGGATTTCATTTGAAATGAAAGTGTTGTATCAAGAATATCTGAAGAGGTCATACCGAAGTGAATGTGTCTTGAGGCAGGTCCTACATATTCAGCAACATTGGTTAAAAAGGCAATAACATCATGCTTGGTAGTTTCTTCAATTTCAAGTATTCTTCTAACATTAAAATTAGCTTTTCCTTTAATTTCATCAACATCCTTCTTTGGTATTTCTCCCAATTCGCTTCTTGCTTCGCAGGCTAATATTTCGATATTAAGCCAAATTTGATATTTAAATTTCTCCTGCCAGATTTTACCCATATCCGGAAGTGTATAACGCTCAATCATTATTTTTTCACCAATTTCATCCGTTTTGTTATAATTTTACCATCTCTGATAATTTTAAGATTAACCGTATCGCCGGTTGAGAATTGTTGAAATGCACCAACCATAGTATCTTCATTATTAATTTGATATTCATTTGCTTTAATAATTATATCGCCCTTTTTTATTCCCGCTTTGCCGGCAGGAGTATTTGGTAACACTTGTTTGACAAGGACACCCCTTTGACTGTTTAAATGAAAATATTTAGCGATGCTTTCATCAATCGGTTGAATTCGTAATCCGACAATATAATCCCGGTTTACCTTTCCATATTTTTTAAGATCAATTATGATTTTTTTTACTTTATTTATAGGTATTGCAAATCCAAGCCCTATATTCCCTTTAATTCCTCCGGCAGTAAAAATCAGCGTATTCATTCCGATTACTTCGCCAAGGCTATTTACCAATGGACCGCCGCTGTTACCCCCATTAATAGCAGCATCTGTTTGTATCATATTTAAATAATATCTATTATTAAGCGGTTCAAGATTCATTCCTGTTGAACTAACTACCCCCACGGTAACGGTTGGTTTATCATTAACATTAAACAGTCCGAAAGGGTTTCCGAAAGCAATTACCCACTCTCCGATCATAATACTATCGGAGTTACCTAATGTAACATAAGGGAAATTCCGGCCATCAATTTTTAACAGACAAATATCCGTAGCGTGATCTGTCCCTACCAATTTAGCCGGATATTGTCTTCCGTTAGTTAATGTTACTGTTATTTTAGTAGCATTGCCCGCAACATGATCATTTGTTACAATATATCCGTCGGAGGAAATGATATAACCCGAACCTAATTCTTTTATCTTTTGAGTATAATTTTGGTTTCCGAAAAAT
>CAJXGP010000453.1 GCA_913053915.1 uncultured Ignavibacteriales bacterium
TTATAAATTATATTAACTTTAAATAAATTCGATATTAATGGACGACTTTGTTAAAGAATTGGTGAGTTCTTTCTCACAATTTCTCTCCAAAAATAAAATATCGCTTAAAAAAAGGAGCGACAATAAAATACTAATAAGTTTTGCTTTAGCTTTAACAGATTATCAAATTGAATATAAATTAGATTTCCTTATCAAATATTTCGAGCGGTCATTTTATTTCGAAATTCCCGCTGAAGAATTCCAAATTTTGGGATGTAATGAAATACTGTCAATCTCGGAAAACGGTATTGGAAGATTTGCTGCAACGGATATAAAGATTAAGCAATGGGAACAGAATTTCATAAACAACTGGGAAATAGTTGAAGATAATCAAATCCCCTTATTTATAGGTGGAATGAAATTTATGGTTGAACGTCAGGTAAATGATTGGCAAAACTTTAACGATTCCACATGGTTTGTGCCCGAGTTTTTGTTTTTTAGAAAAAAGAACAAACGTTATTTATTATATAATTTTATTCATAATAAGGATAATTCAGTTAACTTACACCTCGAAAGATTAAATAATAAGCTGCATGAATTATTTAAAATTCTTAAGAATAAATCGGTTTTACCACAAAAAAATTATAAAATATTAAAAATTATAGGTAATTCACCTAAAGACAGAAAAAAGTGGATTACAATGGTGAATAATGGATTAGAAAAAATCCATGAAAACCAAGTTGATAAAATTGTACTTTCCCGGAAAGTTGAACTAATACTATCAGACTCTCCGGATTTAGCTACAATTTTCAAAAAATTAAGAAATAATTTTTCGAATTGTTATTTATTTATTCTTCACCACGGTGAATCCACTTTTATAGGAGCATCACCGGAAAAGTTAGCTAAATTTTCTAACGGGAAAGTTGAATTGGATGCACTTGCCGGTTCAGCTCCTCGAGGAAAATCCAAAATTGAAGATGTAGAAATTGAAAATACTTTACTGTTAGACCAAAAAAATTTGAATGAGCACAATTTTGTTATCGAGCATATAACCAATGCGATTTCTTCTTTAACTACTAATTTCTTAATGCCGGCTAAGTATAAAATAAAAAAATTAGCAAACATTCAACATCTTTGGACTCCAATAACTGCGGATTTAGCCGGTTCGGTTTCGATGTTTAATCTTTTAAAAGAACTATATCCCACGCCTGCTATTTGTGGCTATCCAAAAAATAATGCACTACAACTGATAAAAAAATTAGAAGGGTACCATCGCGGATTATATTCAGGTATAATCGGTTGGTTCAATTTTGATGAAGAAGGAGAATTTGCCATCGGTATTCGTTCAGCACTTATTATTGATAACAAGATTATTGCATTTGCCGGGGGCGGTATTATAAAAGATTCGGAGCCTAAGAGTGAGTTCAATGAAACAGAATTAAAATTGAAAACTATAATGAATTTATTTAATGATAAAGAAGAAAATTAATCGAAATATAATTTGGACTGAAACATTTGTTAGAGAATTAGTTTCGGTTGGGGTTAAATACGCATGTATTTCTCCGGGCTCACGCAACACACCATTAACTTTGGCGTTCGCAAATAATCAAAACATAAAAAAATTTGTCAATATTGACGAAAGAAGCAATGGGTTTTTTGCGCTAGGGTTAGCTATGTCTTCTAAAACCCCGGTTGTCTTGGTTTGTACTAGCGGGACTGCAACGGCGGAATTTTATCCTGCTATAATTGAGGCATACCAACAGCGTGTCCCATTAATCGTTTGTACTGCCGACAGACCGCCGGAATTGCTAGACTGTGGAGCTAATCAGACTATCAACCAAACAAATATATATAAAAATCATATCAGATGGTTTTTTGATGTTGGGTTACCTTCCCCTTCCGTCAGAGGGATAAAACATATAAAAGCTATTGCCAGACGAGCTATTTATGAAAGTACAATCCGGTCTAAAGGACCTGTACATTTAAATTTTCCATTCCGAAAACCTTTTGAACCGGAATCATATACCGACGAAGTTGAAAATGACATATTGGAGTTATCTAATTCTGTTTTAAATAATAAAAATGAGTTTTTTAGGGAAGAAGAAAAAAATTTAATGTCCGAAAAATGGTTTAAGAAAATTATAAATCATTTAAAAAATAAAAGCAAAGGTTTAATGATAGTTGGTCCCGAAGTTTATAATCATAATTTCCTTGAAAAATGTCAGGCGCTGTCACAGAAATTAGGATATCCGGTTCTAGCGGACGGAGCTTCACAACTCCGGTTCGGGAAACATGATAAAGGAAATTTAATTACTAACTTTGATGGATTTCTACGCTCCGATTCTTTTTCAAAGAAATATCAACCGGATTTAATACTCCATTTCGGTCGTACTATTACTTCCAAAGCTCTAGATACTTATCTGGAAAAATGGAATGCCGCAAGATTTATGATTAATGAATTCGGAGATTGGTTTGATCCTTCTAATAAATCAGCGGCTTCTTTAGCTTGTAAACCTTATGTCTTTTGTGAAACTACATTGAAATTATTGGAGAGAGAAACTATTCCCGAAAGATCAGCGAATTGGTTGAAAATATTCCTGGATACGGATAGAAAAGTACAACAAATCAAGTCGGAAGTAATTGAAAAAGCCCGGTTTCCGAATGAGAGCAGAATTATTAATGAATTATTAAGATTAATTCCCGATGATTCACAAATAATGCTTTCTAATAGTATGCCGATACGGGATTTTGATTATTTCGCTTCCACAATGAATAAGGATATAATTATTTATCACAATCGAGGTGCAAGCGGCATCGATGGAATTATCTCTACAGCATTGGGAATAATGGTCGGTAATCGAAAACCGACTGTTCTATTAATAGGAGATTTAGCTTTTTACTATGATCTCAACGGACTGCTTGCTGCTAAGAAGTATAATATCCC
>CAJXGP010000454.1 GCA_913053915.1 uncultured Ignavibacteriales bacterium
ACAGCAATTAAACTTTTTTGTTATGTGCTTGATTTTTAACATAACAATGACAGAACTCTTATTTTACAGAAGCTCTATTTTTGAACAATAAAAAATCGTTACAAAATAAATCAAATACATGCTCAATTTCATAATCAGTTAAGGTTTCACCTCTTACGAAGTAAAAACATACGTACTAAAAATATATTTTGAAGGACTAAGCATTAATCCATAATCATTCGTAAAAATGAAGAACTATCATCATCTTCTTGCTTTTTTTTCTCATCGTCATTTTTTTTCTGAGCTTTATCCTTTGCCCAATTATATCGTGAAGCATCAAATTTAAATCCGCTTTTCGGTGTTTCTTCTTCATCATTTTTATCAGTTTCCAGTTTTGATTTGGGACTTTTCATACGAAAATAGGTAGGGACATCTAAATCTTCCACATTAGGGTCATCTTTTCCTTGGAAAATAAAACCACTTTTGAAAGTATTTTCATCGCGTTGTGTCCGCTTTTTATTATTCGAAGATGAAGAAGAATAACCTTTGTCAGCACCTTCAAATCCGGTAGCTATTACCGTATATGAAACATAGTCATTCATCTCCTCTTTAAGGACACAACCGAATATTACGTTAGCTTCCTCTCCGGCTGCTTCGAAAATGACATTATTGCCTTCATCTATTTCCTGCATAGTAAGATTGCTTGAGCCGGTAACATTTAGAAGAACACTTTTAGCACCTTTTATATTAATACCTTCTAATAAAGGACTAGAAATTGCTTTTTGTGCTGCTTCGATAGCGCGGTTTTCTCCGCCGGCAATTCCACATCCCATTAATGCATCTCCACTTTGATTCATTACAGATCGTACGTCGGCAAAATCTACATTGATCAGACCTTCAACCGTTATTATATCGGCAATTCCTCTAGTAGCTTCATAAAGTACTTCATTCGGTTTATCAAAAGCTGCAAAGGCGTTAATACCTTTATCTAAGATACTGAGCAACCTTTCGTTAGGAATAACAATTAAACTATCAACATGCTGTTTTAATTCTTGGATTCCTTTTTCCGCATTCAACATTCTTTGTTTACCTTCCCATCTGAAAGGTTTAGTAATAATACCAACAACCAAAGAACCGATACTTTTGGATATTGAGGCAACGACGGGAGCACCCCCTGTACCGGTTCCGCCGCCCATGCCGGTTGTTACAAAAACCATATCGCTTCCTGTTAAAACCTCCGTTATTTTTTCACGGTCTTCCTCTAAAGATTTTTTACCGATATCGGGATTAGCTCCCGCTCCCAACCCGCGAGTAATATTAGTTCCAACTTGTATTTTGTGTGTAGCGCTGCTGCTGTTTAAAACTTGTGCGTCAGTATTTATGGCAACATATTCAACACCGTTCAACCCCCGCTTAATCATACTCTCAATAGCATTACAACCCCCGCCGCCTATACCTACTACTTTTAACATGGCTGACATTGATTTGTCTCTATTAATTGTTGCAAAATGTGACATAATATACCTCCTTATTATGGATATTATAGTTCATCAAAAAACTGTTTCACTCTTTTGAAGAAAAGTGACAATTTCTTGTTGCCTTTTAATTTTTTTGACTTAAATGATACTTGATATTCACTGGATTTACCTCCCGGGACACCCCGGATTAATCCCGCTACAGTAGCGAATTCCGGGCTTTCAATCTCATTTGATAATCCTTCACCTAGTTCTTGAGGAACACCGATTCTAGTGGGAAGACCGAATACTTCCTCTGCCAATTCAGGACATCCTTTTAATAAAGCTCCTCCCCCGGTTAAAACAATACCTGCTTTTATTTTATTTTTAAATCCTGTACTTCTTATTTCATTGTCAACTAAAGTAAAAAGCTCTTTCATTCTTAAACTTATAATTTGTGTTAAAAGACTTATCGGGATTTTAGTATTTCCTCTGGCACCTACTCCTCTGATCAAAATATCTTCATCTTTTATAATTGCGTTCATCGTTGCATAGCCGTAATCTTTTTTCAAATTTTCAGCGTCTTCCGTCACCACTCCTAAAGATTCCCTTATATCATTAGTTACTTGATTACCTGCTATCCCGATTACTTTTGTATGTTTGATTGCTTTATTATGAAATATTGCTATATCTGTTGTACCTCCTCCTATGTCTATTAGTGCAACCCCTAAATCTTTTTCATTTTCTTCCAGCACGGAAGAACTTGAAGCAATAGGTTGAAGGATATAATCTTGTACATATAAACCGGCTCGCTCAACTGATTTTTTAATATTTTGAATTGCCGGTATTGAGGCTAAAACAATATGATTAGTTGCTTCCAATCTTGAACCCGACATACCGATAGGGTTCTCAATTCCTTCTTGATGATCAACTGAATATTCTTCAGGTATTATGTGTAATATTTGTCTGTCGGAAGGAATTCTAATAGTTCTTACGTCAGCTTCTAATCTATCTAAATCTTCTTTAGTTATTTCCCTGTCTTCACCACTAATGGTTACATAATTCCTGTGTCTGATACTAGTAATATGTTCACCGGCAACGCCAACGTTAACGGTATTAATTTGAATACCGGCTCTATTTGATGCAATTGAAACAGCTTGTTTTATAGCTTCGGCAGTTTTCCCTATATTTGCGACCAAACCTTTATGAAGCCCTTCAGAGGGTGCTACTCCAAAACCTAAAATATCTATTCGGTTTTCGTTTATCTTTTCAGCTATCACAGCACATACCTTTGTTGTGCCAAGGTCTAATCCGACTATAACATTTTTTTTCATTGTTTATAACCCGTTTTTTCAACCTCTCCCAGATAAATTTCTCCCGCAAATCTTAAATCAATGTATTCACTATCGTCTATATAATCTTTATTATTCTTAATGCTATCCCATAACGTTTCGAGATATACTATCTTTTTAGCTGTTT
>CAJXGP010000455.1 GCA_913053915.1 uncultured Ignavibacteriales bacterium
GTTTAGTACGTGAATTAAATTTCCATTCTTCGGGTAACGATTTATTTAAAAAATTAAAAAACAGAACGGCAGCACTCCCTTCTAACCCCCGCAAAGTTTCCAATGTTTGTGCGTTTTTTATTTTTTTAATAAAGCGGTCTAAATTAGAAAGGTATTCATCAGCCTTTGCTCTTCTTATTATTATTTTTTGATTATTGATTTTTGCTTCCACTACTGTTTTGGCAAAAGTAAGTATAAAAGATTCGTCTTTACTCAATACTGCTTGTTCCATCCAAAGCTCATAATTGGATGAGTGAAAAGGAATGGAGAGTTTTAATTCTCCGTTAGAGCGGCAAAAATAAACCGGTATCTTGCTTTCGTTTAGTTTAAATACTGCCGGTAAAGTAATTTTATTATACCCGATAAGAATAACGCTGCTTAGATTATTTAACTGATATTTATTGCTTTTATTTATTCCTTCTTCTTTATAATTTAATTCCAATGTGTTTGAGTCAATAGTAATGTAGGGGTGATTACTAATATAAAGTGGAAATTTTTCTAAGAGTATTTCCTTATCTTCACTATCAAAGAGAGGCTTTATTTTAAATTTTTTTACCTTTTTCAAATCATTCAGATTTCCTAAATCCACAAGGGTTAGCCAACTGCCTTTAGGGACAGGTTCATCTTTAATAACAACTTCTTTATCAGGTGTTAAAAGTTTTTTCTTTTTTCTTTTTTCAATAATCATAGATTTTAAAAAGAGATATCCCAGATACTGAAAACCGTCATCGAATGAAACAATATTTGTTTTGGATGGTTTTATCTCAAGTTTTATTTTATTAAGTGCCTCTTTCGCTTCGGTAAGCGCCGCCTCCGCCTGTTCTTTAGATTTGCAAAGAATTACAAAATCATCTGCATAACGTATAAGTTTAAAGTCGTCTTGCAGAGCTTCGTCAAATTCGTCTAAATAAAAATTAGCAAGTAATGGAGAAATAACAGCCCCTTGCGGCAAACCTTTTGAACGTTTAATTAACTTTCCGTTATATAAAACATCGCTTTGTATCCATTGCTTTAAAAGATTATATATAGGATCGTTTCCGTAAAGAACATTAATCTTTTTAAGTAGCAGTTCCCAGTTCACATTATCAAAAAATGACTCAATATCAGATTCAAGAACATAATTAAACCCATTGTTATACGCATTCTGAATAGCGCGTGCAGCACCTGCCCTAGAGAGTCCCTTCCGGTACGCAAAAGAATTTTCCTCCAAAAGATGGTCTATGGAATCTGCCATAACTTGTACCGCTGCCCGTTGTAGGATTCTATCTTTTACCGTAGGGATTGCTAAGGAGCGTATTTTGCTTTCTGTTTTGGGTATTATAACTCCTTGTAAAACAGAAGCCTTATAATTTCCGGTTTTAACTTCCCTTATAATTTCGTTAATGTTTTTGTCTAACCAAAGCTCAAATATTTCAGGTGAAAGCCCATCGGTACCGGCAAAATCACTATTCCCTTTAATATGGGTGAACGCATTTAAAAGATTATCTTTCTCAATAAGTTTGTCTAAGAATGATGTTACAGGCTTTGTAATTACCAGAGGATTTTGAATATTTTCAATGATATACTTACCGAAACCAAATGCACTGTTCCTACCAATGTGTACCATTTGACCAAGCCATAATAAATTTTGCCAAAACTCATCAAGCTCTACATTGAATTTGATGGTTCCGATAATTCCCCCAAGTGTACTGAATTCTTTCGGCATATCCACCCAAACAAAACATTTTTCTAAAATTTCGCCCGATGGATTAGCCGGAATCTTAGGGTTAGGGAAGCTGCCGAAATTTAACTTGTAGAGATCGGAAAAGCGTTTGTAAAGCAGCTTAAAAACTTGCTGCAAATCAAAATACTCCGGATCAAAGAAGCGTTTTCCTTTTTCTTTATCTTCTTCCTTTCTTTCAATCCGAAGCGGGGAAATAAATTTAAGTGAGTATATATTTCCAGACATTGGAATAAATTTCTGCTGTTCCGTTTCCTCAGTAATACTTACTAATTCTATACTTTCATTTGTTAAATCGCCGGGGTAATCTGAGTTGGGAATGTTTAATAAATTTATTTTTAACTTTTCAATTAAATCAGAATCGTTCTTCAAAAATGTAATTGCAAAACAGTACTCATCACCAGGGTTATAAGTTATTCTGCCCGACTCACAAGGATAAATTACAATGTCGTTGATATTTTTTTTATCTTTTGGAGTTGGGTGCCATTCAAAAATTCGTGAAAGAAAACCATAGATTTTTGCACCATGGTAGTAATGAAAAGTGATTTCTTTTTTAAATTTTAAACGTATGACAAACTTTTTAATTGGAATATTATTAAAAAAGAATTTGCTCATAATTAGACCTTAACACGGTAAACTTAAAAAATAATATAAAAATTATAATGCAACTCAAAAAACTAAGAAAGAAAAAAATATTCAGTCAGCCGATTAGGATTGACAAAAAGAAGCAACCTGCATTTACCAAAGTAAATAAATTAAAAGGTAAAAACTTCTGAAAAATTAAGATTGTCTGTCATTCTGAGGAGCAGAGCGACGTGAGAATCTTATATTTTGAGTGAAAAAAAGATTTCTCCCTCTGGTCGAAATGACAATAAATCAGAGGATATTGTGACGTTACAGTACTAACGAATACCCCAGTCCGAGCGCAGCACAAAAGCCGATAACAGAGATAATGCCAAGTTTAAGTCTGAACAATGCAATAAATGCCCAAGCACCAATCACCGCAGAAAACCACTCAAAATTGCCATCGAAACCCTGCGGCCAGAGCCCACGGTCGAAGGTTACACCACCCTTGGCGGCTATTCCTCTCGAGCGATCCTACCGATTGCGCTGCGGATGGTCATGGAAATAGCGACCCTCGTTCGCGAC
>CAJXGP010000456.1 GCA_913053915.1 uncultured Ignavibacteriales bacterium
GGCTGTCCCGGCCATCAGAACGCTAATTGTTTATGGGCTGGTCTACTTTCTTTTTGACATTATACTGGTATTATATCTTTAATGTTAATTATCAAGAATTCGTTTTTTTTGTATTTCAAATTCTTCTTGAGTAATAACACTTGTGTCAAGTAATTGTTTAAGCTTAATAAGCTCATCAGTAACATTTGTAGGTGTTTGAGGTTGCGGAGATTTGGATTTTAAATTTCGCATCTCCTTTTCAAGTTTCTCAGTTTCAGCTTTGTTCTTTTTTCCACTTCTACTAATAGCTACTATAGCTACAATAAGCAGAATTACTAATAATAACCAAATCATTTTTTTAAAATTTAAATTAAACAATATATATCCTACTCATTTGGCTTTTCGGTTTCGCCCCGTTTTTAGAGTGGGTTCTGGTCTCCACTTTTATAATTTTTTTGTCAAAATTTTAATTGTATCTATGAACTGTCAAAACATTTCATAATTTCCATATTACTTATTTTGTTTTTATTTAACTTGCCCATAACGGATGGCACTATGGGGCGTGCCGCATTGTTTAGGGTTTAACTTTCTATTTACAAATATATTCATTTAATGCTTAATTATTTTAATACCTGTTAATTGCGGCAGGAAGTATAGGTATTGTTGCCAACTGGTTTTTTA
The DNA here is from genome assembly GCA_913053915.1 of uncultured Ignavibacteriales bacterium. The sequence continues at coordinate 661 of CAJXGP010000456.1, forward strand.
TTTTCCAATAGCTTTTATTATTCGGTCTGAATTTATTAAAACATCTCTCATTAATAATTTATAAGGGAACTGTTTATATTTTGTTGACTTTTTAAATCCTTCATAAATCTTCATTAATGAAGAAGCTGTCATCAATGATAGATCCAATTCTACATCAAGCTCGCAATCTTCAACGAATTCATCACTGAAGTCGGGGGCAATTAATAATGATTTACGAACTTTAAAATTGTTTCTTTTGGCTAAATCATTGTATGCTTTTAGTTGCCTTGAGACAGAAGAAAACTTATTATAACCACTTTCTTTTATTGTTTTACACTCAATTATTATTAACTCGTTATTTTCTAGGTTAATAACAATATCAATTTTATCCTTTTTAGTGTTTAATTTTCTTCTAAGTTTTTCGTCAACATTAAGACCTAATTTTTTCAATAAATTTTTTGTTAACTCCTCGAACTTGATACCTAATTCACTTTCTTTAATTATTATCCCATTTTCTTTTAATTCTGAGAACTTTCTAAAGCCAATATTTTCGTAATTTTCCAGATAAAGGTTTTCAGCATCTTTATAATGATCCAAAATGTTTAAAATTTTGTTGCCCCTTGATTTTATATTTCTTTCAGTACAAAATAGAGTTATATCTTTTTCTGATATTAAATCAAGAATATCTCTTGGTTTTATGTTGTAGTCAAGAAGAAACTTGCTCTTTAAAACAAACTCATCCTGTAGTTCAAAAGCCTCTTTAATTTGGTTATTTAACTCGGGTAGGGTTTCATTTAGCTCAATTAATAATTTTTCATATCCATCTATTGAAATACCAACTTTTTCATCTTTTTCTCGATTTTCAAAATAAGCTATAAGACTGGCTATTTTATCTTCCAATGTACTTCCTTTTAATGTAGTGCTTATTCCTAATCTTTTTGTCCAAAATTCATTAATCTGCTTCTTTTTATCAGATAATTTTGTTCCTTCTCTGAATACCTCGGAGGATAAAATTGATGTTATTGTGATACCTTCTTTTATTATTTGTTTTATTTTTTGGTCTGTATTTAATTTTCTGTTGATGTTATGTTTTTTGGCTATTAAATTAATTTCAGAATTTTTTAATACACGTAATATTCGCCGAATATATTTATCTGCAATTTCTTTTCCTCTAAATTTACGTAGAATTCTTACAATTTCATCAGCGACAAAAACAGTACTGTGTTTTTTTGAATAGAAAATTACACCAATATTTTTCAGGTTATTAATTATTGAGTCAATGTCCAACTTCTTGACTGGAATAATCATATAGTTAATTAGTTTCTTTTCTTCTTGGGATAATTCCAGTTTCTCGGCAAGAGTTAAAAGAATGGAAAGTTCGTCATCTGTAATTTTAGGTTCACGATTATTTGAAATGTCATTAAAATAAGCGGTATTAACGCATGATCTGTATATTATATAATCTCTCCGCCTGCTTTCTGTTAATTCGGTTTTCTCACTATTTATTGAGTTTTTAAGTTCATTAACTTTTTTCTTTAGCTTTTTTATTTCCAGCTCATACAACCTTGCGAACCAATCTTGTTTCATAATGCTGTTCCCATCCCTTGTAATTATGTCTATCAATATATCTAATTGGGAGGATGTATGTACAAATTCAGATTTTATTGTTTCAGTAAATTCTTCTTCAATTAGTTCAAATATTGTTGCAATATTTTGGCTATCAACAGATTTTAGTCCTTTATCAGACACACTTAATATCTTATCAATGTCTTTAATATTTTTCGGATTTTTAGAAATAATATTATCAATTATCTTGATAAAAGAATTCTTTTCTAGTGAGCCTAAATTGTCTAGTATTTTCTCAAGTTTCATATTGTTATATTTTTATGTACCTAATTTTTTCAAACTTGTTGGCAACTATTGTATATAAACCGTCCCAATGGGCTATATTTCTATTATTACAAATACTCGCACAATTATCAAAACATTGATTATCAGTATAAAACAGTGTCTCGCTATTTGTTTTCATCGGTATAATATTACACTTTTCGGTTACAACCTCTAAAAGTAAACTAAATTATTGATATTCAGGTTGAAATCACAGAAACAAAAAACAAAAAACAAACCGTAAATTCCAAATAAATTCCAAAACACCTATTCAAACTTCAAAACTTCTGAACTTCTGAACCTCTGAACAATCACGTTTAGACCTCCGATGTTTGGTTTTTCTTATTTTGAACATTGGGATTTATTTGTTT
>CAJXGP010000457.1 GCA_913053915.1 uncultured Ignavibacteriales bacterium
ATCGTTTTAGCCAGATTTTAGAATTCGAGTCACTGGATTCCCGCTAAAGGCATGCGGGAATGACGAGCATTTCTTACCTCGAGCTCAGCTTATTTTAGTTAAATTATTATTTTCTTGAGCTGCGAGATTCTTCAAAAATTGTATTGCAAAGGCTAATCCTTTTCTAAATTCCGGTGTATTCATATCTTTTATTAAGGTTCTTAAAGAAACTTTACCTTTTATTTCGATATCAAGATTTTTATAAACGGAGACTGCATTATTTACGGCATTAAGCATATCGGGCTGAGTAAGGTTTTTGATTGTATTAAGAATCGTAACGATATGATCACCTAAACTTTTAACGTCTTCAATTGAAAAAGCCGTAATAACATTATCAACAACTTTGCTTAGTTCTTTTATAAAGCCGAAATAACCTTTGCGGTCGTATTCATCAAGTTTTGCCATTAAACCAAGTATTGATTCTTTAGAAAGAGGAGTTGCATCTTGCAAAAAATCTCTGACACTTTCTAATTGTTCCAAGCTTTTAGAGATGGTTTTTACATTTCTTAAAAGCTTCATACCCAAGTGCATTATATCGCCGGTTTCTAAATGATCGTGTACTCCTTCCAATTCATCTACAGCCGTTAAATAAACATCTTTTCCAACTCTCGTTAAGTCTTCTTTCAAGCTTTCCATTTCACGGCGATGGCGTCTTTGAAGTTCAATTTCTTCAAGAATTATATCTAACTTTTTGTTTATTTCATCTATTTGAGATTGCATATTTATTTCTCCCATAATTATAACCTTTTGCCCGCCATAGACATTTGAGATTCTATGGGTAATTCTTTCCCTTTAATTAAAGAGTTCCAGTACATCCAACGGAACATTACCTTTCCGTAATGATTCATTTTTGTTTCTTCAAGCAGAGAAAACGGACCAATACCAGGAAGCGGATATTTACCCGGTAAAGGCTCGGTATCGTAATTAAAATCAATCAAAATACCTTTTCCAAATCCCGATTCGATAAAGCAGTTAGCATGACCGTCAAATTCTGCGCACGGCTTTCCACCGTCAATTACGCTTAAAAAGTTCTCGAATAAGATGTCGCCTTCGAAGTGAGCGACCGAGCCGGCTTTAGAACTGGGAAGATTTGTAGCATCGCCGATAACAAAAATGTTATCGTGACCTGTTGCCATTAAAGTATGTTTATCCGTTGGAACAAAATTTAATTCATCTCCCATTCCGCTGCGTTTTATCATATCGTCGCCCATATTTGTAGGGATGGTAACAAGAGCGTCAAATTTAATTTCTAGTTCATCCCACGAAACAATTTTTTTATTTTCATTATCAACTTTACCGATATTAAAATCTGTAGTAAGATGAATATTTTTCTTATCTAGAAAATCGCCTAAAATTGAAGTTGCACGCGGTTTGGTAAATGCTCCGGGTAAAGGTGTTACAAAATGAATATCAACTTTATCGCGGATACCTTTTTCTGTAAAAAACCAATCGGCTAGAAAAACAAATTCTAAAGGTGCAACCGGGCATTTAATGGGCATTTCAGTAATATTCAACACTAATTTACCGCCGTTCCAATGTTTGAAAAAATTTCCGAGGGCACAAGCGCCTTCAATAGTATAAAAGTCGAAAATATTTTTATACCAAAGTTTATCTTTCATTCCTTCGGTTTCTTCAGTCCTGATTTTTGTGCCTGTAGCAATTATTAGATAATCATACGGCAATACCCGGTTATTTTTGAGTAGAACTCTATTTTTGTCAGGCTCAATTTTATCAATTTCAGACATAATAACATTAGCTTGGGACGGGAAAAAATCACGTTTCGGTTTTACCACATCCTTTTTTGTATAAATTCCAAACGGAATAAATAGAAATCCAGGTTGATAATAATGGGTTTCAAATTGATCGACAATGGTGATACTCCATTGATCTTTTTCTAAAACGTTGCTCAGTTTGTTGAGCATCATTGTGCCGGCAGTTCCGGCACCGAGAATAACTAGTTTTTTCATTTTATTATCCCTTTTCTAATTTATTGGAACAATTAACTCTTTTAATTTATCCTTAATACTTTCACAATCATTAAAACTTTGGTACACTTCACATTCCCTACAATCTCTGCCCGTACAGTAATTATTTTTATGATTTATCATCCAACAAGGTTTTGATGCACTATTAAAAGATTCGCAATTTTCCCGATCTTTCGCAGTACACTTAACTAATCCCCAACAAGGTATTAGTGAAAGTATTCTACGAATGCCTTCAAAACCTATTCGCTCTTCGTTTATTACTTTGCGTAAACATTTTAGTCTTTCTATATCTAAATCGGAATAAAGTCTCTGTTTACTCTCTTTTTTAAAAGGAATGATAAATCCTTCATTTTCGTACAACCTTAATGTATGAACAGATACTCCTACTAATTTTGCTGCTGTACTTATTGTGTATAGCGGCGTATCTAATGTTGTCATTGTTTACTCTAATCTTATTTATAATGATTACACCAATTTTCTTGCCAACGATTACTCTAGATATTGCGTTAAAAATCCAATGATTTTTATGAGCATTTTCTAATATTTAGAAAATAATTGCATTTTATTCTTATTATTAGGATAAAGCTAAGAAAAAAAATGATTACCGTAGCTCTTTAAAGTTAAAAGACTCGGAAAAAATACTTTTAATTGATTTATTTTAGAATAATAGAAATAGTATGTTGCTTAATTCTTTAAGCCGGAATAAATTATAAGATTTGTATAAAATGAAATATAAAATACCAATTTTAGAAATTATAGAAGAAAAAGAAGAAAAGAGGATAATTCAGATTCTTAAAAAACAATTCGGAATCGAAAAAATTCCCGGAACCCTTATCAAACGGGGTAAAGAAAGAATTTTTCTTTTTCAG
>CAJXGP010000458.1 GCA_913053915.1 uncultured Ignavibacteriales bacterium
AAGATGCAACGCCAAAGGGAACAAAATAATCCAAAACTATTTGAAAAATCATCGTTGCATTTAAATTCCAGTTAAAAATTGCTCCGGCGTGATTTATCAAAGCTAAGATTGTCCCCACCAGAAGTGCTATTTGTATCGACTTCTTTAGGGTGTTTTTTTGTATCACATATTTAAAAAACTGTTTCAAAGGATTAAAGAGAAAGAACTTAATTTATTGAATTATAAAAATAAGAATTTGGATGTTACTTACGAAGTAGTTTTTAAATAAGGTACAAGCCATTTACTATCTTCCGGTTTCAGCCACGTGTGGACAAGGATACCTAAAATGGCACCATATACAAGATGTGCTACGGCTGTTAAAATATACAGCTGCGGGAACATATAATTAGAACCGAAAAACCCTAATGCCGGTGCTATTGGTGGCAAAGTCATCATACCTAAATCTATTATTTGTGTCCAGATTAAGGCCCAAATTATGGTTTTTTTATAGTTTATAAAATTGCCAAAAACGAGGGCAAACACAATTCCGAAATCGGCACCATTCATATAATGAACAAATTGGCCTATTAAAAAATAGGAGTTAAAGGAACTACTTCCCGTAACCATTATACCAAACATTTTTGGGGTATCTCCGGGTAACCAACTATTAATTACACCCATTTGGCGTATCCAATCCAAACCAATAGTTGCAATTGCTCCGGCTAAAAGCCCGAAGATAATTCTACGGTATAAATCAGGATAATGTTTTTTGCTGTAAAAAATAGTCCAAATAAAAACCAACATGGCAGGAATATAAAAATACAGCATATAAGGCCCACCAAATTCATGTGCTACTTTTAACAATTTAGGCCCCATCTCTATCCCCTTATAATATTGGGCATAGCCAAAAGAAAGTGTAATTAATTGAATCGGCACAAAACCGCCCACAAATAAGGCAAGTAATGTTAAAATAGATTTTTTACTAAACATAACATAAAGTTTATTTAGGTGGGTTCTAAAAATTAGTTTTTTTCTATTAATTTAATAATTTAGATTCTAATAAATCTCGAAACATTTCAAAGTCAATTACTTGACTTATCTTTTCTAATGGATTACCAATTTTTGATAATTTCTGTATTGTAAATTCTTCGTCAAATAAACCTTTATTGCCTTGTTTTTTATACATCGTATTTTGTATTAATAATTTACTCAAATATACAAATTATTTATCTGATATTCAAGTGTTTAATTTTTAGAAGGCCCCTTCATTTAAAGCATTATCTTATTAGTTGTTTTCCAATTATTCATTTGGCTTAGAATCTATATTTTTTAGTATTAAATGGTAAAAATTCAATTGTTATTTTATGTTTTTTTATTTATTATATTTTTTTTAAAATCTGTGCACTGGTTTCCGGAGTTATGTCCCTTTGCGGATTGGCCAGCATTTCGTATCCTACCATAAATTTTTTGATGGAAGCTGATCGCAAAAGGGGTGGATAAAAATGTAAATGAAAATGCCACCATGGGTAATTTTTCCCGTCGGTGGGTGTTTGATGAATCCCGGCCGAATAGGGAAACGAAACCTGAAACAACCGATCGTATTTTGCGGTAAGTTCCCGATAAACAGAAGCGAGAGAAACAATTTCTTCTTCTTTCATTTCGAGGAGACTTCCAAAATGCCGTTTGCTGATAATCATAATTTCGTATGGCCAGACCGCCCAAAAAGGAACAAGAGCCACAAAATCTCCATTTTCCAATACGATACGTTCGTTTTTGGTCATCTCTATTTTGAGGTAATCTGCCAGCATGCTTTGGTCATGTTTTTCATAATACTGTTTTTGTTTTAAATCTTCCTTGGCCGGTTCATCAGGAATGGATTCTTCAGCCCATATTTGACCGTGGGGATGTGGATTACTGGCGCCCATCAGACTGCCTTTGTTTTCAAAAATTTGTACGTAATTGATAAATTTCTGGCTGCCGAGGTTTTGGTACTCTTCCTGCCATGTTTTGATAACTTTAGCAATGGCTTGTGTTTCCATTTGTGAGATGGAGAGGTCGTGTATAGGTGAAAAACAAATCACTTTACAAATTCCCTTTTCACTATGGCCGCGGAAAAGTTCGCCTTCCTTATATTTTCCATGGGGAGTGTCGGGTAAAAGGGCGCTAAAATCATTGGTGAATACAAAAGTATCTTCGTAATCAGGATTTTTATGTCCACCAACACGCTCATTTCCAGGACAGAGATAACAGTTTTTGTCGTAAGCTGGTTTTTCCTCCGGGATATTTTTCTACCTGACCCTGCCAGGGACGTTTGGCCCGGTGAGGTGAAACCAGTATCCAGCTTCCGGTCAGTGGATTGTATCTTCTATGCGAATGATTTTCCAAATTAAACTTCTGCATTTTATCCGTCTCCTTTTCTTTAAATGATACTTGTACCTTCATCAATTTTCATCACCATAATTTCAGGGCGGATACCAGTTGCCTTTTGATAGGCTTTGCTGATGTTTTCAGAAAAGGTTCCAAGTTTATCCCGTTTTACAATGTTAATGGTACAACCTCCAAAGCCGCCACCCATCATTCGGGCACCCACCACATCTTCGGAGTTTTTGGCAATGTTGTAAAGCAAATCCAGTTCGTTGCAACTTACCTCAAACTCGTCCCGCAAACCTTCGTGCGACCGGTACATAAGTTCGCCGAATTGCTGAATATCATTGTTTTGCAGAGCAAAAAAGGCCTGCTCCACCCGGTTGTTTTCTTTAACCACATAAATGCATCTTTTGTAAACCATCGGATCAAATTCGGTTTTATGTTGTTCCAGTAATTCCGAACTTACATCACGTAATGCCCTGATATTTTTATCATAACGTTGTAGTATCATTACACCGGTTTCACATTCTTTTCGCCG
>CAJXGP010000459.1 GCA_913053915.1 uncultured Ignavibacteriales bacterium
AGGAGTCTTTAATGAAGCATCTTTTACATCCCCTGCTTTATCACCAAAGATAGCTCTTAAAAGTTTTTCTTCAGGAGTCGGGTCAGTTTCTCCTTTGGGGGTAATTTTCCCGATGAGGATATCACCCTCTTTAACTTCTGCACCTTCGCGAATTATACCATTATCGTCAAGGTCTTTAACAGCTTCCTCACTTACATTTGGAATATCATTTGTTAATTCTTCAGCACCTAATTTAGTATCTCTTACATCTAAAGCAAATTCTTCGATATGAATTGAAGTATAGATATCTTCACTCACAACTCTTTCACTAATAACGATAGCATCCTCAAAATTGTAACCTCTCCAAGGCATAAATGCTACTAATACGTTTCTGCCGAGAGCTAATTCACCACCTTCGGTAGCACAACCGTCGGCAAGTACATCACCTTTACTAACTCTTTGTCCTTCTTTTACAAGCGGTCTTTGATTAATGCTAGTCTCCTGGTTTGTACCGCTAAACTTTATCAGATTATATGCAACTTTCTTTTCGTTGTTGAAACCGGTTAATGCTTCAAAACTATTCGGATTAATATCATACTTAGCTACAATTTTATTTGCATCGACATAATCGACCACTCCGTTATCTTCAGCAACTATAATAGCCTTTGAGTCAACAGCAATTTTTTCTTCCAGTCCGGTTCCTACAATAGGAGCCTGTGGTTTCATTAACGGTACCGCCTGGCGTTGCATGTTGGATCCCATCAAAGCTCTGTTTGCGTCATCATGTTCTAAAAATGGAATCAATGCTGCGGCTGCACTAACCAATTGTGCGGGTGCAACATCCATATATTGTATATTTTCAGGAACAACGATAGGAAATTCGCCTTTATAACGGCATTTAACCCTTTTACTGACAAAATCACCTTGTTCATCCAAAATAGCGTTAGCTTGTGCTATAGTATATAAATCCTCCTGTTCAGCAGTTAGATATTCCACTTCAGAAGTAGCTTTTTTATTTATCACTTTTCTGTAAGGTGTTTCCAAAAAGCCATAACGATTGATTCTTGCATAAATAGTAAGTGAAGAAATGAGTCCGATATTTGGTCCTTCAGGAGTTTCAATTGGGCACAAGCGACCGTAATGAGTATAATGAACATCACGAACCTCAAATCCTGCTCGTTCTCTGGTTAAACCGCCGGGTCCTAGTGCAGACATTCTCCTTTTGTGAGTCATTTCGGCAAGAGGATTTGTTTGATCCATAAACTGCGACAGTTGATTAGTACCAAAAAAAGCATTAATAACACTGCTAATAGTACGTGCATTTACAAGGTCTTGCGGAGTAAAATTCTCCGAATCACGCATATTCATTCTTTCTTTAATAGTTCTAGCCATACGTGCCATACCAACATTAAATTGTTGACCTAATTGCTCTCCAACCGTTCTAACCCGCCTGTTCCCGAGATGGTCTATATCATCAACAGCTTCATTACCATTCCTTAACTTGATTATATATTTCATTATTGAAATAATATCTTCCATAGTAAGAACAGTAGTGGTTTCTGGAATATTCAGTTTTAATTTGTTATTCATCCTGTGGCGACCTACATCACCCAGGTCATATCTTTTATCATTAAAGAATAATTTTTCAATTAAAGCTTCTGCAGTAGCAAGGTCAGGAGCCTCACCTGAACGAAGTTGCCGATAAATAGCGAATAAAGCCTCTTCTTTAGTGCTTGAGGTATCTTTTCGCAAAGTATTTAAAATTAAATCCATATCCGGTGCAACTTCAGAAGTAACTAATTTTAATTTTTCAACCTCTGCCTCTTTTAATCTATCAGTATCTTCTTCTGTAAGAATGCTATCTTTAGTTAAAAATATTTCACCTGTAGACATATCAAAAACATCACTTGCAATTGTTCTACCGATATAATCTTCAATTTCAACTTTTTTAACGTCAATTTCCTCCAGAAGATTGAAAAGTGAGAGTATTTCCTCATCAGTTTGATAATCTAAAGCACGTAGTAAAGTAGTTGCAGGAAATTTTTTTCTTCTATCTATATATACATACATTACATAATTAATATCGGTAGCAAATTCTACCCAGGAACCTCGCAGCGGTATAATCCTAGCTGAATAAATAGGAGTACCGTTAGGATGTATAGTTTGAGAAAAAGCAACACCCGGTGAACGATGAAGTTGAGATACAACAACCCTCTCAGCTCCATTTATAACGAAAGTTCCTTTTATGGTCATAAAGGGTAAATTACCCAAATAGACTTCTTGTTCTACGCTATTAACAAATTCTTCCGTTTCCGGATCTTTTGTAGCAAGACGCATCTTAGCCTTTAGAGGGGCAGCGTAAGTTAATCCTCTCTCCAGACATTCTTCAATTGAAAACCTGGGTTTTTCAATATAATATGCTATAAAATCCAGTCTATAATTTTCTTTATTATCGAATATCGGAAAATTAGCATTGAAAACTGCATGAAGTCCTTTATTTTTTCTTTCCACTGAGGGAACGTTTAGTTGAATAAAATCCTCGTATGCAGCTGTTTGAATATCTAATAAATTAGGAGCTTTAATTATAGAGGGAATTTTACTAAAGGAAATTCTCTTTTTATCCAATTGTCATGCCTCCAAATAATTTTTCTTTTTATTTTCTATCAATACTTACAAACAACAATGTCGATAATACAAAAAGCGATAAGACAGATTTCACCAACTTATCACTCTTTGAAAAATACATATCGAATAAAATATAATTAATAATTGTTATTTGATTTCTGCGGTAGCGCCGGCTCCTTCAAATTCTTTCTGAAGTTTTTCAGCCTCCTCTTTAGAGATTGCTTCTTTCACTGTCTTTGGAGCGGAATCTACAAGGTCTTTA
>CAJXGP010000460.1 GCA_913053915.1 uncultured Ignavibacteriales bacterium
GGCCAAGTAACTCACTTGCAGCAAAAAAGATAACATTCAATATAATTAAATGCTTAACAGCATCGGTAATTCTTCCCATAGTTAGTTAATTAAATTTGTCTTCCAATTCTTTTAAAGTTAGTGTTATAATAGTTTTATTACCAAATGGTGAATAGTTGGGTTCTTTACAAAGAAATAATTCATTTAAAACGTTCATCGCATTTAGAATCTCTTCATTTGATGTATAAAAATGAGGCGCTATTCTAATGCCTGCCTTCGGTCTATAATCAACAAGAATCTTTCTTTTTATCAACTCTTTTGAAATTTCATAAGAACCCGGCATATCTATTGAAACGGTTCCGCCACGGAATCGAGATTCTAACGGAGTATTAATTTGATAGCCTTTTTTTTGCGCTTCTTCAATTATTAAAGAGGTTTGTTTTACTGATTTTTCCCGGATATTTTTGATACCTACTTTATTTATAATCTTCGGACCTTCCTGAATAGTATACAAAGCCGGGATTGATGGTGTACCATTTAAAAACCGATATGCCGTACCGGTGTAATGCATTTTATCTTCAAAAGCGAAAGGATTTTTATGAGCAAGCCAGCCGGTAATTTTAGGTTTAAGACGATTTCTTAACTCAGGTTTAATCCAAAGGAAGGCACCGCCTGGACCTCCGCAAAGCCATTTAAGTACGCCCCCGATTAAAATATCAACACCGAGTTCTTTTACGTCTACTTCTATTGTACCGACAGAATGATATGCATCAAGAATGACCAACGCACCTACCGAATGTGCTTTTTCTGTTATTGTTTTAACATCATTAATATATGCACTTCGAAATAGTACATGAGAAATAGGAACGAGCAAAGTCTTTTCATCTATCGATTCGATTAATTTCCCGGTTGGAGTTGTAATTCCGTCTTCCGATTTAACGATGTGAATTTTAGCTCCGAATGATGAAGCTAATTTTTCATATACATACATATCGGAGGGAAACTCAAGATCGGTATAAACAACTTTTGCTCTATTACCCGAAAAATCGAATGATGAAATTAATATCGATTGAATCAATGAAATATTTGGGTGCATAGATATTTCATCTTTACCCGCACCGATTAAAGGAGCAATTAGATTTCCCACCTTCAAAGAAAGTTCCCACCATTCATATTCCCATGCTTGAACACCCCAGGTAGACCAGATTTCACAGTAATCATGTATTTTATTGTAAACGCCTTTTGGCATTGCTCCAAGAGAATTGGAAATTAAATAAGCGCTTTTCTCCAAAATCGGAAATTCCTTCCGCCATTTTAATAAATCATCTTGCAGAGTATTCATTCACTTCTCTTTTTCCTCTTAACTGATTTTTATTACTCCATTATAAATGACGCATTTTTTTAGATTCGTAAGATAAGAGATTTCGATTTTAGAAATATCATTTCTACTTTTTATTTTTGTTATTATTTTTTAATTCAGAGCAAAGCTATTATAAAAATTCTAATTTAATTTTGACCTTGGAGGATTCATTATAATCCCTCAAGGTCAACAAACATTACCATGCGTAAGCTTCCGGAGCTTGGTTCCCAGGTCCAGGCCAAATTTCATCCAGTTTTTTTAATATATCTTCCGACAACACTAAATCTGCAGCTTTTATGTTATCTTCCAACTGTTGCATTGTTCTGGGTCCTACTATTGGTGAAGTAATTCCAGGCTGGTGAATCAGCCAAGCAAGAGCAATATCGGCAGGCTTTTGATTTATTTCCTTACATAATTTTTCGTACGCTTCCAACTGAGGACGAAGCTTTTCTACCGATTTCCGCAATGCTTCACGGTTTCTTCGTGAACCTTCTTCCACTTTGTCCAATACGCCGCATAAAATCCCTCCGCCTAAGGGACTCCAAGTAAGGATACCCACTCCCATCGCTTTACATGCAGGAATAACTTCAAGCTCAATATGCCTGTTTCTTAAATTGTAAATACTTTGTTCGGAGACTAATCCGAGGAAGTTTCTTTGTTTTGCTATGTAACAGGCTTCAACAATATTCCATGCTGCAAAATTTGAACTTCCAACATATAGAACCTTGCCTTCCCTAACTAATTGTTCCATAGCCTGCCATATTTCCTCCCAGGGAGTTTCCCTATCTATATGATGCATTTGATATAAATCCAGATGATCGGTTTTTAACCTTCTAAGACTATCCTCGCAAGCTTTTTTTATATGATAAGCCGAGAGTTTCAAATCATTTATTCCTTCCCCAACTTTTCCATAAACTTTGGAAGCTAAAAATATCTTATCTCTAACTTCCCTTTGCTTTAACCAATTACCGAGGACTGTTTCGGAGTATCCCATTCCTTTATCACCTCCGTAAGCATTTGCAGTGTCGAAAAAATTGATTCCAAGTTCCAAAGCTCGATCCATCATTTTGAATGCATCTTGTTCCGGAATATAAGTCCCGATATTCATGGTTCCGAAACAAATTTTACTGACTTTAACTCCTGTTCTGCCTAAGTGTGTATATTTCATTTGATCATTCCTTTCTATATTTTATAAATATAAATTTACATCAAAAAGATCATCCTGCAAAACTATCCTTTGTATAAATAGATAACGGAAATTTAAATAATCTAGAATCCGACAAAGAAATTAATGCGAAATAATATTTTGATGTGCTGTTGATTAAAATTGACTCCTTTAGATAATCATAATAAGTTTTTATCATTTGTTAAAATAATGTATCTAACGGAGTTAATTAGAAATTAAAAACAAACATTAGTTCATGGCCTACTGACATGAAAAAATATAATTACTCAATTTACGATTTACGGCGATAGGAATATGCATTATCTCGGAATTGACATAGGTTCGTCTTACACAAAATATG
>CAJXGP010000461.1 GCA_913053915.1 uncultured Ignavibacteriales bacterium
ATAGTTAAGGTTAATATGGCCCACGGCATAAATGTCGAGGCAATTTAGTAACATACTTGCGTAACGTGAGCAGTTATTTAGAAATCTGATTAAAGAAGTTTTATATCTAACGGTTATTTTATCTGATTATAATTTAAGTCTTTTCCTAAATCATTTCAAACTTTAGAAGTTTTGGAAATCACGAAGGTTTTTTGTAATCATTTTTTTTCGTAAAAGGCAGGGGACAAATGGTTATTTGAAACTCAAAAACATTCTCTCATAAGAATACTAAATGTATAATTTAAATATTTCTTTACTTTTTAGATTATTTACTTTAGGTTTAAATAAATAAAGTTAACCTTTAATTCTATCCGGAGAGATGGGAAAGGAAGAAAAAAGAAATGTATAATGATATAATAATAGATAACCTCTGAGGTAAATTACCAAGGAGGATTTTTTTTTAGATATGCGTATTAAATCAAAAATTGTTGATAGTGGGGGATTACAGCGAATAATTACTCGTATTTCACATGAAATTCTCGAGAAAAACAAGGGGTCCAACAACCTCGTTTTAATGGGGATGAGAACGAGAGGTGAATTCCTGGCAAATAGAATATTCCGAAAATTAAAAGAAATCGGAAACATGGAATTACCTCTGGGCGTGTTGGATGTAACACTTTACCGGGATGATTTTCGAACTCGTTTAAAACAACCTGATGTGTCGGTATCAAATATTACCTTCGACATTACTCAAAAAGATATAATATTAATTGATGATGTTTTATTTACCGGGAGAACAGTTCGTTCTGCATTAAATGCAATAATGGATTTGGGTAGACCGAATTCTATCCAATTGTTTGTCCTGGTCGATAGAGGGCATCGGGAATTACCCATAAGGGCAGATTATGTGGGTAAAAATATTCCTACATCCTCTGATGAAGAAATTAAAGTTAAAATGAATGAAATTGATGGTGAAGACGCAATTTATTTAATAGATATTTCTGAAGATAAAATTATTAAACCGAGTTAATTTATATGCCGTTATCAAGTAAGCATTTGTTAGGACTCAATGGCGTACCCATGGAAGATATTCAACTTGTTCTGGATACCGCAACTACTTTTAGAGAAGTTTTAGAAAGACCTATAAAAAAGGTTCCAACTCTTCAAGGTAAAACAATAGTTAATCTCTTTTTTGAAAATTCAACAAGGACAAGGATTTCTTTTGAACTAGCCGAAAAACGTTTATCAGCCGATACGATTAATTTTTCTGTTTCTTCCAGCAGTGCAAGTAAAGGTGAAACATTTAAAGACACTATGAGAAATATAGAAGCTATGAAAGTAGATATGGTAGTTGTAAGACATTCGGCTGCAGGCGTCCCTATTTTCCTTACAAAAATTTGTAATGCCAATATTATAAATGCGGGTGATGGAATTCATGAGCATCCTACGCAGGCTTTACTAGATATATATTCCATCAGGGAAAAATTAGGTAAGCTTGAAGGTCTTAAAGTTTGTATAGTAGGCGATATTGCACATAGTAGGGTTGCGCTTTCAAATATTTTCGGTTTAAAAACGATGGGTGCAAAAGTTTCCGTTTGTGGACCTCTTACGATGATTCCCCGATATATTGAGGAACTGGGAGTAGATGTTATCCATAGTATTGACGAAGCCATTCAAGAGAATGATGTATTAAATGTACTCCGGATTCAATTGGAAAGAAGAGCAAGAGAATATTTCCCTTCAATAAGAGAATATGCAAGATATTTTGGAATTACAACAGAGCGTCTTAATAAAAATAGTAAAGATATTTTAATCCTTCATCCTGGTCCGATAAATAGAGGTGTTGAACTTTCTTCAGAGGTTGCCGACGGTTTGAATCAAATTATACTAAAACAGGTTACTAATGGTGTTGCCATACGAATGGCTGTCCTGTATTTGTTAGGTACTCAAAATTAGAAGGAAATGAAATGAAGGTTATCTTAAGTAACGTAAATGTTATACACCCTGAACAAAAAATGAACTTAAAGGGTGTGGATATTTTATTAACAAATGGGAAAATCTCCAAAGTAGATAAAGTAAATGAAGAAGATAAAAAAGATGCTGCTGAATTTGATTTAAATGGAAAATTTATTGTACCTGGTTTTTTTGACATGCATGTTCATTTGAGAGAACCCGGAAGGGAAGATGAAGAAACTGTTGTTTCCGGGTGTGATAGTGCAGCGAATGGCGGATTTACCGGTATTGCATGTATGCCAAATACCGAACCGGCGATTGACTCTGCAGAAGTAGTTAATTTGATTGTAAAACAAGCTGCAAGTCATATTGTCGATGTTTCTGTGATAAGTGCTGCAACACTCGGCAGAGAAGGAGAATTTATTTCTCCGATGGCTGAATTATATGCAGCAGGAGTTGTCGGTTTTTCAGACGATGGTACAGCTATCAAAACATCTGCTATGTTGAGGCGATGTCTGGAATATTCAAAAATGTACGATCTTCCTATTATTGAACATTGTGAAGATGAATCACTTTCAGGCGGAGCGATGAATGAAGGTCTAAATTCTACATTGCTCGGCTTGCCTCCGCTGCCTTCAATATCTGAAGATATAATAGTCAGCCGTGATATTTTAATGACGGATTACGTAGGAGGAAAACTTCATATTGCACATATCAGCACCAAAAGATCTGTTGAAATGGTTAGAGAAGCAAAACATAAAGGTATTAAAATAACTGCAGAAGTAACTCCTCATCATTTTTCATTAACCGATGATGAAGTAAAATCATATAATACAAATACCAAGATGAAACCTCCTCTTAGATCAAAAGCTGATATTGATGAGATATTAAACGGTTTGAAAGACGGTACAATCGATTGTATTGCCAGCGATC
>CAJXGP010000462.1 GCA_913053915.1 uncultured Ignavibacteriales bacterium
GGAGACAAAGTTATTATTGTTAAATATACATCTGCCCCGGCAGATACATTTAGAATAGCTTTTGAAACAGAACGGACGCAAAGTATCTATTTTACAGGTACAAAATCCGGTAGCCGTCAGATTACTTCACTTACCGAAAGATATACTTGGCAGGCGAAAAACAGTAAAGACGGCGCTCCATTATATCCTGCAGATACTGCTTCGGTACTATTTTTCAACGGCGCGTCGGATGCCGGTAGTGTAAATATTACCATCAAAGGCGGCAGTTTAGATACTACTTTAGCAAAGGCTGCCGTATATGGCGGTAATCTTCCTTTCTTCAAATTAAAAGCAGGTAGTTATACTTTTACTTTTACAAATGCTACTAAAGATACTCTTTCTACACTTTCCAACGCTGTTGTTTCGTCAAGTAACCGGTACAATGCTGCGATATTTGGAGTGAAAGGGAATTATCAAAGTAAACTATTTACTGATGATTAGAATAAAAGATAATAAAATTTATGGAGGATAAATTATGTTTCGGAAAATTTTTATAACAGTAATATTTGCCATGCTGGTTGTTTCGGTTGCATCCGCTCAGTCAACAGGGCGAATAGCTGGAAAGATCCTTGATAAGACAACCGGCGAACCTCTTATAGGCGCTAACGTTCTTGTCGTCGGTACAAATTTCGGAGCGGCAACCGATGTGAATGGCTATTATGTGATTGCAAATCTTAACCCGGGGACCTACGGTGTAAAAGCATCCTATGTAGGTTATCAAAGTGTTACAATCGAGAATGTAATGGTAGTCTCAGGTTTAACTCAAGAAGTAAATTTCAAATTACCTTCTAAGACAATTGCAACAAAACCTGTTGTTATAGTTGCTAAAACACCTTTAATTCAGAAAAGCGCAACGAATGCTATACGTATTATTACTTCGCAGGATATTCAAAGTTTACCGGTACGAAGTATTACGGATTATATTTCTCTTCAACCCGGTGTGATTGTAACAGGTGAAGGCGTCCATATCCGCGGCAGCAGACCTGAAGAGACCGGATATGTTCTTGAAGGTACCAATGTTAAAAACCCGGTAGCCGGGGGTGGTGGTTCGCTTATAAGTGTTACACCTGACGCACTCGCTGAAATAACTTTACAAGCCGGCGGTTATACCGCCCAATACGGAAATGCCAATGCAGGTATTATTCAAGAAGCTCTCAAAACGGGTACTTCTAAATACCATGCTTCGCTAAGAATGGAAACCGATAATTTCGGTCAGTATCCGGGCAAAAAATTCCTCGGTACTTATTCTTATGGATATTCCGATTATGTATTAACGTTAAGTGGTCCTTTATTTACAAATAATATAAAGTTGTTCCTTTCAGGCGAAAATAATTTTTCACGTAATAATGCAAGATTTTGGTATGGATCACCTACGGCATATTCTGATGGAGCATTATTAGATACTACTCATATATTTGATACAGGCGCTCGTGGTGGGAGCCAAACCGATTCACAAATTCTTACTTGGCCTGCAGGAAATCTTTTGGGTGGTGCACGCAGCAGGTATACTTTAAATGGTACAGCCCTTCTGGATTATAAACCTTTATTAGTAAGAGTAGCAGGTGCATTTACTTATTATAAAAATAGAGGACCCGGCGGTCTTTTTGATATGTTCGATTTACAAAGATTGGGTATAGGTAGCGGAAATAATTTACTTCTTAATTTAAGAGGTACTTACTTCCTGAATTCGAACTCTTTCTTTCAATTAACTTTAGGCTATTTGGATAACCGCTACCGAAATTATGACGAAGCTTTTGGAAATAATTTACTTGCTTATGGCGATAGTTTAGCTAATGCGCATGCAGGTTATCCTAATTTCCGTAGTTATTTTATAGGCCCTGCCCAATATGATTTTTACGGATTTCCTTTTAACAGACCCGGTGCACCGTTATCGGGATTTGCCAAGGGAGATATGTCTGATTATAATGCATCATTTGCATTTACAACTCAGCTAAAAAGAAATGAAATCAAAATAGGCGGATCTTATACAAGATATACCTATAGAAGATATGGATTAGGTACCGGCATTTTACAACTACTAATGCAAAACCCTGATTCCCTCAGAACAACTGCAAATTTGAGAGACATGATCAGACATTATAATGTTACAAGTATCGGTTACGATGAATTCGGAGCTCCTGTTTCTTCAGGTATTAACAGACCAAGACATCCTGCATTGGGCTCGTTTTATGTCCAAGATAAAATTGAACTTAGTGACATAATCATCAATGCCGGTTTACGATTCGACTATATTAGTATGGATGACTGGAAGTTGACTAATCCGTTAAATCCCGGTTTTAACAGATATACTTTTACATTTAATGATACTTCACTTACTAACGGTGATACATATAGGTATGTTTCTCCAAGACTTGGTCTCTCATTCCCCGTTACCGACTGTTTTCCATCTACAATATGGAAAGTTTGTACAAGCTCCAAGGCTTGATGTTGTATTTCAACCGATGACATACGCCGTATCTGTTTTAGTCGGCGGTTATGCTTATATGTTCCCCGTAGCTTACAATATAGCACCAATCACAACTATCCAGTATGAAGTCGGTTTTACACAGCAGTTTACGAATTTTGCAGCATTTGATATTACCGCATTCTACAAAGATATTAGAGGACAGTTGCAATATGCATTTCACAGTACAGCTTCCGGCTCGGGTATAGGGCAATATCCTGTATTTATAAATCAAGATTTCGCAACTACAAAAGGTTTAGAGCTAAGTTTAAGATTGAGAAGGATTGATCGTGTAAGAGCCGAAGTTAACTACACTTATTCAGATGCTCAAGGAACCAATTCTAATGCTCAAAGCGGTTTCG
>CAJXGP010000463.1 GCA_913053915.1 uncultured Ignavibacteriales bacterium
TGACTAGGTGTTTGAACAATAACTTCTTGCACTATTTGTGTCGATGATGTGTTTACTGTGTTAAAAATTATTTCCCATAAATGATGACCAGAGTTAAAAACTAGCACAGCTAAGTCATAAGGGAAATATATAAATCGATCGATATTTGCATGCAATGATGTTACAAAATTAATATTGGCCACACTATCTATTGATATAATTATGATCGCGTACATAATAAAAATATTCAAGAATAAAATTAACGGATATAGTCTATCGCGCCATAATAATGGTTTACTATGATTCCCTCTCCGTAAAAATATAGCGACAAAAAATAACATCATACCAGAAAGCAAAAAGCCGCTTCTAGATGCCGATAGGCAAAGTGACACAACACCTAATGCTGTTAAAACAATCAATTCATTTCTGGTCAAAAATTCCCTTTCAAACAGAAAATTCACACCCAGAATCATTAGTGCAGCCCAAATCCCGAAAATATTTGGATTATAAAGTGTACTGCTCGCTCTTATTGCGTAACCAGTAGTTGCATAGGCAATCCCCGATGCAATCTCATAAACCCCAACGACATTAATCACTATAAATAATAAAAACCATGAGCAACAGCAAAATAACAAAGCCCGCATTTTGGATTGCAATTTTGAATTTAATGGGAAGTTCTCTTCTAATAATTCCCTCAATAGATATAATTACAAAATGCCCGCCGTCTAGAGCCGGGAAGGGAAGAATATTTATAATTGCTAGACTCAAACTTAACATGGCAAGGAAAAACAAAAATGAAATAATACCGGTATGAGCCGATTGAACTGCAAATTTAGCAATTTTAACCGGTCCGGCAAAAGCCTTTCCAAAAGCAATCTTCCCGGTAAGAACTTTGCCAAGCATATTGAAAGTTAAATAGGTAATTTTTTTTATATCCTGCCAGCCTACTTCAAAGGATTTAAAAAAGCTGAAAGTTTTATAAACAACAGACCCGGTAAAAGCATCACTGATTCCCACACCGATCATACCGTCGGAAGCCGGAGTAACGGCTAAATTTAGAGTATCTTTTTTTCTTATAACAACCAGCGGAAGAGATTGTCCAATATGGCTTTTTATAATTACAGTGGTTTGTTTAGCACTATAAAGAGGGATATGGTTCAGAGAAATAAATATATCACCTGCTTTAATTCCCGCTTTTTTAGCCGGCGAATTCGCTAATACTTCCATTATAGCAGGTCGAATACCCGAAGGTAATAGGAATAATGACTTACTTTCAATTGACGGAATTTTCGAGCGTAATACATGAATTAATTTAGTTTTTCCATCTCTTAATATTTTAACATTTAGATTTTCACCAAAATCATTAATAAAAATATCAGAGCGAACATCTTCCCAATTGTGCACAAGTTTGCCATTAATAGCAAGTATTTTATCTCCGGACATAAACCCAATTGAATCGGCAGGACTGTTAGGTTCTACATAGCCGATAGAGGTAGTTTTAGTTATGGCTTTCCCTTGAAAAAAATTATTTCCCCAAAATATCAAAATTGCCAATAATAAATTCATTAAAACACCGGCAGTTATTACGATAATTTTTTGGTAAGTAGGTTTAGAACGAAATTCATAGGGTTGAGGTTCTTTTTCGGCAAATTTTGTATCAAAACTTTCATCAACCATACCGGCAATTTTTACATAACCGCCTAAAGGGAGTAAGCATAATCTATAATCGGTATTTCCCTGACCGTCAAAATCTTTCGGTAAGCTTCCAAATGAGAATCCGCTTATTCTATTCCATCCAAGCAATCTTTTTCCAAAGCCAATAGCGAAAACGTCTGCGCGCATACCACATAGTTTGGCTGCTGCAAAATGACCAAATTCATGAATGAAGACGAGAATCCCAATTGTTATGGCAAAATAAATAATATAGTTCATTAAATAATATTTCTCCTTTTATTGCAAAATTTTTATAAAGCTACCCTCAGATTTAACCGGTTTTTTAAAGCTTTAAATATATTAAACTACTAAATTAAAAACTTGTTTCGTTCTCATCCAGGGAATAAATTTTTCGAATATGTGTTTTATTTGATGTAGAATATATATTGATGAAACTATATGTTTGAAATAAATATGCGATACGAATATTTCACGTTAAATTAGATACATATTCACGTGTTAGCATATCACATTCAAATATTGTTTCCAGATCAGGTGCTTTATGATTTTCTATTTTATCTAATGCTTGATTGATTAACTCCGGTATTGCTAAAAAATTAATTTCTCCTTTTAAAAATTTATCAACGGCTACCTCATTAGCCGCATTCAGAATACAAGGCGCTGTTCCGCCTTCATTTAATACCGAATATGCAAGGTGTAAACATTCGAATTTATCATAATCCGGTTCTAAAAAAGTTAACTTTCCTATTTTGGGCATTATTATTCTTTCAAAATTATTCTTTAATCTTTGCGGATAAGTTAAGGCGTATTGAATCGGCAGTTTCATATCAGGCAGCCCAAGCTGTGCCTTTATTGAGCCGTCGACAAACTGAACCATTGAATGAATAATTGATTGAGGGTGAATGACTACATCAATATCTTCTTTATCAAATCCAAAAAGCCAATGAGCCTCAATAACCTCCAATCCTTTATTCATCATAGAGGCTGAATCTATTGTTATTTTGTTCCCCATTTTCCAATTCGGATGATTTAATGCCTGCTTAACGGAAACATTTTTTAGTGAGAGTTTGTTATGGTTTAAAAATGGACCCCCTGAAGCCGTTAATATTAATTTTTCAATCCCTTCTTTGCGTTCACCTTCCAAGCATTGAAATATGGCACTATGTTCGGAATCTATTGGCAGCAATTGAGATTTATATTGCTGT
>CAJXGP010000464.1 GCA_913053915.1 uncultured Ignavibacteriales bacterium
AATGCTGTGTCTCCCTTATTTAATATTTACAAAAGAAACGGTCCGGATGCTTATGGCACAAAATAAAGTGTTGAATGAAATTTTGTTAAAGCGCATACAAGACCGGATGTTGAATATGGCAAAATAATTTTCTATTAAATAAAGCTGTAATATTTATTATTGATAATTTACTCATCACAATTGGAAATGCATTTTGGAAATTTCCGGGATAGAATTACCGGAGTGCTAAATTTGTTTTGGAAAAATGTTTAGGGGGTGGAATAAAATAAATTATTGAATTACAACTCCTAAATAATAGTGATTTATTCTTGTATTATATACAGGTTATTCTATTCCACCCCCTAAAGCAAGATTTTGCAGTGAAAAAAAACATATAGTTTGTATAAATTATTAAATAGAGTTACTGCAAAATAGCGCTAGTTTAAGATTAGAATTTTCGTAAATATGTAATTATTGTTTCATCTGTTTCATAAGGGAAGATTCCCGAAACCTTGAGAATTTTGTGGATTTCTATAGTGAAAACAAAAAATTTAAAAATATTAATAAACATTATCGCTCTTCCTTATGGGTTTTAATTTTGCAGAAGTTTAAATGTTATGTGCTTGTTGTAATAATTTTACTAAATCTAAAGTAAGGTTAAGGTCAAAATCAAAAAGAGAATAAATTTGTGGACTGTAGATAAGATACACTATTTAGCGCGAACTTTACTCTCGGTATAATATTTTACTTTTTCTATAAATTCATGACTGTCGATTGGTTTAGGGATATAATCGGTAGCGCCGGCTTCCAGACATTTTTCCCTGTCGCCCTTCATGGCAAAAGCAGTTAATGCAATAATTGGTACATCTTTATAATCGAGCAGTTGTCTAATTTTTTCGGTAGCTTCAAATCCATTCATAACGGGCATTTGCATATCCATCAGGATTAAATCAAATTTATGATGTTTAGCTTCTTCCAGGGCTTCAGCTCCATTCTCAACAACAACAATCGATTCAAAATCATTTTTCTTCAAAAGCCTTGTAACAATTATTTGCGAATGTTTATAATCTTCAACAAGCAAGATTTTTATGGTATCTTGCTGTTTTTCAACTTCTTCTTTCGGAGGCAGTTCGTCATAACGGTTAATCATTTGATTAATGGTATCCGACAATTCTTCGATATTTGTACTACTCTTTTCCAATAATTCGGTAAATAGTCCATTTATTTTTTGCAGATCATCTTTATAGTTTTCTTTCCCTGTATATATAATTACCGGCAATTTAGAAAATTTAGGTCGATATTTTATTTGTTTTATTAATTCAAAACCAGTTACCTCCGGCATATCCAAGTCGATTATTGCTAGATCAAGATTCAACGTATCTAGCATGGTTACAACATTTACCGAACGCGATTCTGCGATTGCGTTGTAGCCGGCTTGTTCAACTGCTTCTTTGATTAAATTTAAAGTTGGAACGTCATCGTCAACAATTAAAATATTAGAATCTTTTTTCAGTTTATAGCTGGTTAATACTTCTACTAGATATTTGTATTTTATGGGCTTAACAAAATATTCCACCGCACCCATTAGAAAGGCTTTCTGTTGCTCCGCTTCAACCGAACAAACAATTACAGGTGTGTTTTTAGAATTTTTATGATTTCGAAATTTTTTCAATAGTTCGAAACCATTCACATCCGGCAATATAATATCCATCAATATTGCTAAGTAAATATCTTTATCAATTGCTTTTAGCGCATGTTCAGCCGAATTAACTATTGTCGGTTCATAGCCCCATTTATTCAAATAATTGCTTAACAGCTTTGAAGTAGCAAAATCGTCTTCTACGACGAGTACCTTGTTTTTTCCTCTCGGTTTTGGTAATGCACTGATTTGACTTTCTAAAGGTGATAATGACTCAACATTTATCGTAAAATTATAAACATTTCCTTTTCCCAAAGAACTGGTAATCTCAATTTCACCATCTAATAATTCTACATATTTCTTAGTAAGTGTTAGACCTAAGCCTGTTGCATTACCGATGTCGGATTTACCCAATTCTGTAATGACAAAGGGTTTATAAATTTCTTTAAGTTTTTTTGTGGAAATTCCTGAACTGGTATCGGCGATACGAATATTTAGTTTATTCCGTTCAGTAGGAAATATAGAAATTGAAATTTTACCTTTTTCGGTAAAGCGCAATGCAGAGGTTAAAATATTTAATAATATATAGCGAAGTTTAACGGTATCAAAATTTAAGGTAGCAGGTATATTTTTATCAATATTAACGATAAATTCTATCTTAGTATGATCAATTTTGTCACTGAAGTAATCTAAAATATCATCAATGAGATTTTTTAATATGGTGGAAGTTCTAACTTCTTTGTTAGATCCTGCTTCGATTTTGGCTATATCAATAAGGTCATTTATCAGAGCCAATAAATTCGAGGCACTGTTTTTTAAAGTGGCTACATACTCAGCTTGCGATGAAGTAAGGTTATTTTCGCTCAACAGCGCTGCAAATCCCATTATACTGTTGATAGGTGTTCTTAATTCATGTGCTATTGATGCAGTTAATTCACCCGTAAACATACTAAAGTTATTTTTATTTCCGGTCCATATTTTCATAAAATTGGCAATCGACTCACCAACTTTCTCAAGATTATCCTTTTCGGTATTAGTAAATTGATTTTTTTTTTAAATTTTTAACAGAACTTTACTATAGTTCGAAATTTTATATGAGAAACATGCTTCAAATGCAACTATATCGGAGATATTGAGCTCACAGACGGATTGACTATCAAAGAAAACGGGATTTCCATTTGATTTAAGCGCGTTACAGCTATTACACCGGTATGTGGAACCTTTTTCA
>CAJXGP010000465.1 GCA_913053915.1 uncultured Ignavibacteriales bacterium
TGGCACATCGGCCATTATGTGAAAATTTTGTTGGATGAAGTGTTTGGGGAAGATAATTTTCAAGCAGAGGTTATATGGAAAAGGATGACTCCATCGGGTTTTAAAGGGAAATATAATATTGGGAAGAGTCACGATGTGATTTTTTGGTATTCTAAAAACGATGAAGTAATATATAATCCTATAATTATTCCATACAGTGAAGAATATATACAACAACGATTTAACAAAGTAGATGAGAATGGTAGACAATTCAAAGATGAAAAAATTGGAACTGCAACCCCCCCCCAAACCATTGCTAAATTAGAAAAGGAAGGTAAGATATACATAACATCTAACGGAAAGAAAAGGATTAAACATTATTTGGATGAAGCAAAAGGAATCGCATCAGATGATGTTTGGACAGACCTATATGCAGTTAACTCTCAAGCTGAAGAAAGAATAGATTATGCCACTCAAAAACCCGAAGCACTATTAGAACGCATAATAAAAGCATCATCAAATAAAGATATGACAGTAGCCGATTTCTTTGGCGGTAGCGGTGTTACGGCAAAAGTTGCTAATGATTTAGGCAGGAAGTTTATACACGTAGATATTGGCGTAAACAGCATACAAACCACAAGAGACCGATTAAAAGAAACAGGTGCGGAATTTCAAATATTGGAAATAAAAGACGGCGTAAACCTGTTTCGCAATCCGGTGCAAACAATGGATAAACTGGCCAAACTTATTCCGGGATTACAAAAAGGAATTGAAGGGGTGAGCAAATTTTGGTTTGGCGCAATACAAGACAGCAAACTCGGTACTATCCCCGTTTATGTCCCCAACTTAGTTGATAGCAAAGAGAAAGTCCTCGATATTCCGCTCATCAATAAAATTGTCAATCAGGAATTACAAAACCTTGAAATTTCAGCTAAAAAAGTAATCGTTTATTACATAGATGTTATTGATTATAAAGAGATTGAACAATTTATAAAAGACAATAACGCAACCGAAATAAAAGTTGAATTAAAAGACCTTAAAAACCTGTTGCACGATGTTGTTGTAGAAGACCTTGTCGAAATTAAGAATGAAGAATTAAAAATTAAAAATGATATTAAGTATCAGATTACAATTGAAAAATTTGTTAGTGACAGATTAATGCAAAAGATTAATGAATTTAACGAAAAAGGTAATTTGCAAGCCATAAGCAAAGGCAAAGAATTTAAACCGATAAACATAAGCGAAGAAGGTTTGGAATTAATTGAACTTCTCAGTCTTGATTGTACTAATGCAACAGGAAAGTGGCATAGTGACAGCGAAATTAAAATTGACAAACTCGGATATATCACAACAAACAACAAGAAAACAAAAGCATTTTGGAATGGGAAAATCGAAAGCGATAAGAAGCCATTCAGGCTGAAAGTAAGAAATATATCAGGAGATGAAACAATTATAAAATTGAAATAGCCCACACAAAAGCCTTACACATTGGCAATTCGCACGAGCCAACGCCTGACCATTGCCTGACAAGTAAAAAGGCAAAAGGCAAAAGGCAAAAGGCAAAAGGCAGAGGAATCCTCCTTACTCCTCCATCAATATTGGACCTTTTAAATCCACCCAATCTGGATTTATTGAGTTTACTAAATTTATCTTCCATTGCCGATGCCAGTTTTTCAGTTGTTTTTCCCTATTTATAGCATCAGTCAGTTGACTATAAATCTCAAAATAAACTAATTTAGTTAATTTATATCTTTTTACAAAACTCGACAGATTAATATGTCTTTGATATATCATAATTCTCTGTTTTAAATTTCTAGTAACTCCAATGTAAAGAACATTATTAAATTTGTTGGTAAGCAAATATATATAAAATTGACTTTCTTTCATTGGGATGAGTAGTTATGCTTCTTTATATAATGAAGGTTAAAGATTAACAAAACATAATAAAACACTGTGCCTCTGCCCACTCCATCCTTTGCCCACAATCTCAATAGCCAATTTATGACAACAATTATCAAAACAATCGGTCTCAATAAACAATTTGTGGTTCCACACCAAAAACGAACTACTTTAAAAGAATCATTTATTAATATTTTCCGTCCACGCACTTTTGAAAAATTTACCGCTTTAAAAAATATTAATTTAGAAATTTCCAAAGGAGAATTTACCGCTATTATCGGTCCGAACGGTTCAGGCAAATCCACTTTATTAAAAGTGCTTGCTCAGATTTATCAACCAAATCAAGGTTCCATTCAGGTCAATGGCAGTATTGCCCCTCTACTTGAATTGGGTATTGGTTTTCAAGGTGAATTAACCGCTC
Organism: uncultured Ignavibacteriales bacterium; assembly: GCA_913053915.1. The sequence continues at coordinate 2,300 of CAJXGP010000465.1, forward strand.
GCGAAAATATTTATTTAAATGCCGCTTTACTTGGTTTCAACAAGAAACAAATTCATCAAAAATTTCCGCATATTATTGAATTTTCTGAAATTGGAAATTTTATTGATTTAAAAGTCAAAAATTTTTCTTCAGGCATGCGTGCCCGTTTAGCATTTGCAATTGCTCGCGAATTAGACGCGGATATTTATCTTTGTGATGAAGTTTTTGCCGTCGGCGATCAATCCTTTCAACAAAAATGCCTTAATACTTTTACCGAATGGAAAGCTCAGGGGAAAAATATTATTTTGGTTACTCACAATCTCGATTTTGTGAATAAATACGCTGATCGCGCTATTTATTTAGCAAATGGCGTTATGCTTGCCGAAGGGAAACCTCAAATAGTTATTCAGGCTTATCAATCGACTCCTCAATAGAGCTTTTCCCTTTACTGTATCCAAAAATAATGCTAATTATAACCCATATTATTTGTTATCTTCGATGATAAAAGAGTCCAAGAAAACAAAATTACCGGCTGACCTTTATTCTAGGAATACTCTCTATGGACT
>CAJXGP010000466.1 GCA_913053915.1 uncultured Ignavibacteriales bacterium
TGCCGGCTTTCCCCAGCAGAACCATGCTATTATTTTCATTTACCTTAAATAGAAGCGCCGCTTGTAATTCAAATTCACTAATAATGAAATTGCATAGTTGGTCGGGAAAATTCGGTAAAGATTTTAATGAAGATCCAATTAAATTATTATAAGTAGTTAAAAATTCTATTTTAGAACTTTGCATTAAATACTAATCCCTATTGATGAGTCAATTAATATGTGAATAAATTTATCAAAACAAATATAATTATTTAAATTAAAAAGAAAAACTTCATATATTTATTGCACAAATCAAAAATGGTTATTTTATGGAACGAAGAATAGTTTTGTGCGTTACATTTTAATATAAAAATATAATTATAAAATCTAAAAGAAAACATATACTCAACCCGGCCTTTATTAATCAGCGATTTACGACCGGCTAGTTAATGATTAATTTTAATTTTATAGAAAATTGATTTAAAAGTTTATATTTAAAATATTTAAAAAATATATATGTGAAAAATAAAAAATTTAATAATTTTCATGCTAAACTTAAGAAGTAGATTGCTTTCTAACAATCGAGGGAAATATGGCAAGTACGCCGAACATTCTTATAGCTGAAGATGAAAACATTATTGCTATAGATATTGCAAATACAATTAAAAGGCTGGGATACAAGGTAGCGGGTACCGTTAGAAAAGGACCGGAAGTAATTGAAAAAGCAATAAAACTAAAACCGGATTTGGTTATAATGGACATAATATTAGTAGGGGATATGACAGGGATTGAAGCTGCACAAATAATTATCTCAACTCTTGATATTCCGGTTATTTATTTAACTGCTCTTACCGACGAAGAGACACTTCAAAAAGCTAAAGTAACCGAACCGTTTGGTTACATAATAAAACCTTTTGAAAGGAATGCACTACATACTTCAATTGAAATGGCATTATATAAACATAAAATGAATAGTGAGCTTAAACGGCGAACAATGGAACTGGAAAAAGAGAGAGATAAAACAAATAATTTATTACGGAATATATTTCCCGCTTCAATTGCCGATGAATTAAAAGTTAACGGTTATATTCAACCGCGTGAATTTAGCTGCGTTACACTGCTGTTTACGGATTTTCAAGGATTTACTTCGCTGGCGTCAAATATGTCGCCAACTAAACTGGTAGAAGAACTTAATGATATTTTTAAAATCTTCGATTCCATAATTGAAAAACATAATGTTGAAAAATTAAAAACTATCGGCGATTCTTATTTAATTGGCGGTGGATTACCGATAGAATCGGATCAACACGCAGTACAAATTATTTCTACCGCTCTCGATATGATTGGTTATCTTACAAAAAGAAATGAATCATCAGTACACAAGTGGAAAATGAGGGTTGGTATTCATTCGGGCAGTGCAGTAGCAGGGATTGTGGGAAAAAATAAATTTACTTATGATGTTTGGGGAAGTACGGTTAATATAGCAAGCGTTATGGAGAAAAAAAGCTTGCCCGGAAAAATTAATATAACTTCGGCAACGTATGAATTAATTAAAGACCATTTTAAATGTAATTACCATGAAAAGATAGAAATCTTCGGTAACGGTTTAATTGACACTTATTTCGTAGAGGGAAGAAAAACCGGGGAGTAGTTCTTCATAGATAAATGTTCTTATTTCTATTTGTGAAAATAAAATATAATTTAAAACTTAGTATACTTATTAATAGTTTTAAAAAATTTTAATGATGAATAAAAATAATATTAAAATACTTATAGTTGAAGATGAAAATATAATAGCTAAAGATATTCAACAAACCGTTGAAAGACTTGGATATTTAGTGAGTGATATAGTTAATAGCGGTGAGGAAGCTATCAAAAGTATAGAACAAAAATTGGCGGATGTTATATTAATGGATATAATGTTGAAGGGAGAACTTTCCGGTATAGAAACCGCTCAAATAATTTTACGGCATTTTAATATACCGGTTGTTTATTTATCTGCGCTTTCCGATGAAGAGACATTGCAAAAAGCAAAACTGACCGAACCGTTCGGATTTGTATTAAAACCATTTGACGGCAAAGAGCTTCACAATACAATAGAAATTGCTTTATACAAACATAAAATGGAAACGGAATTACGCAAACGTAATGAAGAAATTGAGGAAGAAAAGAAACGCAGTGAAGAACTTTTGCACCATATCCTTCCGGCGGATATTGTGAAAGAATTAAAATTAAAAGGTGAAGTCAGACCTCGACTTTATGAACTGATTACTATATGCTTTATCGAGTTTTATGGGTTCTCAGATTTGTCATCAAAATTATCCCCTCACAAATTCGTTAATGAATTGCATGATATTTTTAAGGATTTTGATACTATAATTGAAAATCATGGGCTTGAAAAAATGAAAACAATCGGACTAACATATATGGTAGTCGGAGGGCTTTCAGGCGATATTGATAATCATGCGGTAAATATAATTAAAGCCAGTTTGGATATGCTTAAATATTTAATAGACAGGAATAAGAATTCGGATATCAAATGGATGATCAAAGCGGGGGTCAACTCGGGTCAGGTTGTTGCAGGCATTGTTGGAAGTAATAAATTTACATTTGATGTATGGGGTGATACTGTAAACATTGCCAGTCGTATAATCAGCAGCTCGGAATCCGGCAAAATTAATGTTTCAGGGACTACTTATGAATTAATAAAGAATGCTTTTGTATGTGAATATCGTGGTAAATTAGCAGCAAAAGGAAAAGGTGAAATAGATATGTATTTTGTTACGGATGTTCCGAACTGAATTTAAATATGTTAAGGGGGTGGAATAAAATAAGCTATCGAATTACAACTCCTAAAG
>CAJXGP010000467.1 GCA_913053915.1 uncultured Ignavibacteriales bacterium
GCGAACCGGCTTAAGGTTCTCAATTGCTTGATTACTCATTTTGAATTTAATCTTCTCAGCTCCGTAAGGAGAAAGATCTTTAAGCTGTTTTACATACCACGAAGTATTTGCCAAGCTTAAACAAACGATACGAACATCTCTTCTAACTCCTTCAACATCTTGAAGGTACCACAAGGGGAATGTATCATTGTCACCGTTTGTAAAAAGAATAGCATTTGGTTTTACGCTCTGCAGCAGATTATAAGAAAAATCCCACGGTAACCAATTATTAAAACGATCATGTGAGGCATAATTTGTTCTGAGCATATTACCTGGTACAAGTAACAATCCTGCGCCTAAGAATGCAACTACTATTGTCTTTTTAAGAGAACTATTCTTAATTTTATCACGAGCCAACTCGGCTAATTCACGTATTCCTATAGCTATCCATACGGCAAAAACCATCAGTGAGCCGGGATAAAAATAAAATCTATCACGTGGTTGAGGCTGCTGTTGATTTTGATAAAATGCTATTAAGTAGCCAATAAATATAAACAATATTAGCCAAGCCGATGCCATCTTCCAGTCTTTTCGGAAATGAAAATAGAAACCAAATAGTCCTATTAAAAAAGGAATTGCATAAAGTTGACTAAATTTTATCCCAGCACCTTGAACGGTAGAAATTTTTCCGACAACATTCCACAAGAAATATCTATTGAACATGTGGTTTACCTGATATCTCCAGAAGAAATCGAGATCACTGCTATAATTTGTATAAATATCTTGTTGATTTGGTTCTTGAGAAAACCTTCTCATAAAAATTGGAAAATTACCATATTGCTCACGATCCAGATAATACATTAATTTTTTAAAATTATCAGGCGAATTTTCATTCATTGGTGGATTTTGGTCCGATCTAATGATTATCATTGCATAAGTTGTAAAACCTATTAAAGCAAATAAAAAACAAATTGCCGTCAGATGAAGAATATTTCTTTTATTTTTTGCAGTCCAATAAATCAGATAAACCAAGCCGCCTAAAATTATTAATACTATTACCATGTTGGTAATTACACCCGGTCCGCCGATTGCAAGCAAAAATGCCGGAAATATTTTTACAATTCCAGGGTATATTATTCCTAAAGCAACAGCAGCAATCAAAATAGGTATGTAAATAGAATTTCGATTAAAAATTTTCTTTCTGAATGCAGCCATAAAAATTGCCGATACACCCAGCATTATATAGATGAATTTCCGGTCGAATGCCTGATATTGTTCGGGGGTTGGCGGTGTAGTACTTGTTTGAGTAGCCCACAAACCAATTGCAATTAATCCTAATATTGCTAAGTGAATTAAAAATATGTAAGATGTTTTTAGATATTTTTCATCATCTGTTACATACTTTTTCATTATAACGACAAATACAAAAGTAAAAATTGCCAAAACACTCATAAGATGCACACCCAACGAAAGACCAATGAGATAAGCCATTAATGCGATATAAGTAATTAGACTCAGTCGCATTAAACCAGAATGTATCACAAAATGCGAATGCAAGAGCTCCCGTAGCTGCAGAAATATATGTTATTACCGCATCAAATTTATTTTTGTAATCCTTACCTCTATAATTTTCAATTACTTTAATTATTATTAAATAAAGAAGAAAAATGGTAAAAATACCGGATAAAACTGAAACGGTATTGATTCTGAAACCAATATTATGTGCGAATGGTATCATTGAAAAAATTCTACCGATCATTAACCAAAAAGGACCTCCCGGCGGATGAGGAACCATTAATGAATATGATGCTGCCGATATTTCACCGGGATCCCAAAATGAAACCGATGCCTGTACAGTAGTGAAAAGAACGATTGCAGTACCTAAAAATACTATCGCTCCGATAATTCGCCGGATTGTTTTGATGCTCATATTTTATACCTGATGAGATTAATTGTGAAATAGCATATATCTAGTAAAGTTATAGAATTTCAATGAATTTTTCACTATTGAAATAATTTCACCGACATATTTTTTTTAAATTTTTTGCGAAAAAAAATAATTAAAAGATTTTAAACGTGTTTTTTTTTGAATTAGTTCTAATAATCGGCTCAATTGGGGTGTCCGGTTAAAAGAATATATTCAATTTGAAAAATTAAATATTTCTAAAGTAGTCTTCAAAAAACAATTCGAAAAAAAACTTGTTTGTTTTAAAATAATAGCGCTATAATTTAAAACTTATTAAATTATCTTAAAATGCCGAATTGTATGCCCGTTAAGGAAAAGCGATAAATAATCGATAAAACAATTCTGGATGATAAGTAAGTTATTTACAATATGCCGAACAATTTGGGTCATCTTTTTTTTTCAATAATTATTTTTTTTTATAGCTTTCATATAGGGAGGGAATAAATATATATTTGCTCCTAATCTTCCTATAATAAAAGCGGATGTTGCAGCAATTACACCGGCCATATCAAAGAAGTGTATGACTACAAACATTACAATTAAAATACCGGAAAATTCCGTAATAGTCGAAAAAGTAATTGGACCGGTATTTTTGTTTTTCACAAGAATTGCCGTTTGAAAACTTAATAAGACGCTAAGACCGGGCATTATTACCATAATCTTCAACGGTAATTTTGAGAATTCGGTTAATTTGAGTGATAATCCTGAAATATCGTGAAACCAAATATCTGAAATCGGAGAAAATGCAATAATGCCTAAAATAAAAACCACAATAATTCCTAAGATTAAAGCATAATTTCTTAAAGCTTTATATCCTTCCATCTTTTTCCCTATTAACGCAATGCCTACTTCTTGATATGAAAGACCCATACTTCTGAATATAAATACAAA
>CAJXGP010000468.1 GCA_913053915.1 uncultured Ignavibacteriales bacterium
AACCTTGTTACGTTTATAAAAACGGAATTGAACTCGATTTCTATTTTGACGATAAACTGCTTGAGGTAAAATATTTCAGAGAATTGAATGAAAAGCAGAAGAAATTATTTGAGACTTTTCCGGCTAAGGAGAAAATAATTGTTGACGGAATTTCCGATTATATGAACTTGAAATAGTAGGTAATAAAAAGATTTGAACAAGTTTTGGAAAAATTACAATATGGCATTTATATATGTAATACAGTAACCACGGTAGAAAAAAAGTTGTGGTAACACTTATCGATTAAGACAATTAACCGATTGTAAAGACAGAGAAATAATTATACCTTTTGTCTTCAAAATTTAAATTTTTAAAATAATAAAATATTGTAAATGAATGATATGAAAGAATATGATGTAATTGTATTGGGCAGTGGTCCCGGTGGCGAAGGAGCAGCTATGAAAGCTGTTAAATCAGGTAAACATGTTGCAATTTGTGATTATTTTGCTAATATAGGCGGGAACTGTACTCACCGCAGCACTATTCCAAGTAAAGCTTTACGGCACGCAACTTATCTTATTGAAGAAAGGGGTTCATTGGGTGAAGTCTATTATCAGGACTTAATTGCGACGGCTGAAACGGTTATTAAACAGCAGGTTAAACTTCGAACAGGTTTTTACGAGCGCAATTGGGTTGATATGATTGACGGGCATGGACGTTTTATTGATGCGAATACAATTGAAGTAACCCTTTCAAATGGAAGTAAACATAAATATAAAGCCGATTATTTCGTGATTGCAACAGGATCACGTCCTTATCATCCGGAAGACATCGACTTTTCCAACCCTCGTATTGTTGATAGCGATACTATCCTTGATATAAATGCTCACCCGCGTTCTATTACCATTTATGGGGCAGGAGTCGTTGGATGTGAATATGCTTCAATATTTCGCGGATTAAGAACCAAAGTAAATTTAATTAATATCCGTTCTCAATTGCTTACTTTTTTAGATGATGAAATTATCGATGCGCTTAGTTATCATTTACGTGAAAACGGTGTGTTAATAAGGCACGACGAAGAATATGAAAAAGTTGTTCCCGACAATAACGGTGTTACGCTTTATTTAAAATCGAATAAAAAAATTAGAAGTGACTATTTGTTTTGGGCACAAGGCAGAACCGGCAATTCACAAGAATTAGGCTTAGAGAAATTAGGTGTGGAGACAGATTACAAGGGTTCGATAAAAGTAAATGAAAATCATCAAACAACAGTATCTAACATTTATGCTGTTGGTGATGTTGTCGGCTTTCCTAATCTTGCAAGTGCTTCTTATGACCAAGGAAGATTTGCTGCTTCGCATATTGTAACGGGTAAATCGGAATATCATTTAGTTGAATATATTCCTACCGGAATTTATACTCTGCCCGAAATTAGTTCTATCGGATTAACCGAAAAAGAATTAACCGAACAAAAGGTCCCTTATGAAATAGGAAGGTCATTTTTTAAACATTTAGCAAGGGCGCAGATAACAGGGCACACTACCGGTGTACTTAAAATACTTTTTCATCGCAACACACTTGAAATACTCGGCATTCATTGTTTCGGTAATTCCGCATCTGAAATCATTCATATTGGACAAGCAATAATGTCGCAAAAAGGTGAAGGTAACAGTTTAATGTACTTTGTAAACACAACATTCAATTATCCCACAATGGCCGAAGCATACCGCGTTGCGGCTCTTAACGGTTTGAATAGAGCGGAGCTGGATAATAAGTGAAATAATTCATTGTTTTTCTTATTTTTTAGAAATGATGACATATCTTATTTTCCATAAAAAATTAAATGTACATAAATTATTTTTATAACATTGTACTTATTTAAAAATTATCAAATTAAGAAAAATCAGATGATAATTTCTGCGAGCAGAAGAACCGATATTCCTGCTTATTATTCCGAATGGTTTTACAATAGACTAAAAGAAGGCTACTGTATTGTTCCAAATCCCTTTAATATGAATCAAGTGTCAGTTGTAAATTTAAATCCCGAGTTTGTTGATGCAATAGTATTTTGGACCAGGAATCCATATCCGATTTTTAAATATTTAGATAAAATTAACGAACTCGGTTACAAATATTATTTTCATTTCACAATTAATAACTTGCCGAAAATATATGAGCCGTATAATCCGACTTTGAAAAATGCTTTATCGTCATTTCAAAAATTATCCGGACTAATTGGAAAAGGAAAAGTCATTTGGCGTTATGATCCTATTTTTTTGACGGATGATATTACCGTTAAATTTCATATAAATAATTTTTCGCGTATTTGTAATAATCTTAACGGATTTACCAAGCGTGTTGTGATCAGCATTATGGATGATTACAAAAAGACATTGAGAAGATTATCTAAATTGAATACGGGTTATTTACCTATACAAGGGAAAGATCCCGATATCGAATTGTTATTAAAAGAAATTGCCGGAATTGCCGCAGAAAATAAAAAGTTGTGCCGAAGCCAAAGATTATAGCTATCTCGGAATTAAGCCGGGGAAATGTATTGATGACGATATTATTCGCGATGAGCTCGGCGTGAATATAAAATACAAAAAAGATAAAGGTCAAAGGTTTGCATGTCGTTGTACAGTAAGTAAAGATATTGGTATTAATGATACATGTTTAATGGGGTGTGAGTACTGTTATGCAACTACAAGTCATAAAACCGCAGTAAATAATAGAGCAAAATATGATCCGGAATCTACGTCTATAATTCCGCATTTGATTGATAAAAAAATGAGGCTGCAAATTCAAAAAATAAAACTCGGTTTAAATATCGAATAAG
>CAJXGP010000469.1 GCA_913053915.1 uncultured Ignavibacteriales bacterium
TTTGCACAATTGTTCATCCACAAATTGCGATAAATACCGCCGATACGCGCAAAATATTGAAGAAACATATTTTACTTTCAGATGCAGTAAAACAATGGGGCAATGTTGCCGGATTAGTTGCGGGATTGATTCTTGATGATTATGATCTCATTGGAAGATCTATACAAGATGTAATAATTGAACCTATTAGATCATTACTAATTCCCGGCTTCGATGAAATAAAAAAAGCAGCTCTTAATGAAGAAGCTCTCGGTTGCAGTATTTCCGGATCAGGTCCTTCAATCTTTGCTTTCAGTAAATCTTACCAAAGCGCTGTAAACATTGGTAATGCAATGAAACAAGTTTTGAAATCAATTGATATTCAGAATGACCTTTATATTTCTAAAATAAATCAAACCGGACCGAAAGTAATCAACTAAATAAACTAATCCATGAAATTATACAGTACAAAAAACAAAAAAAATGAAGTTGGCTTCAAAGATGCAATCTTAAAAGGAACGGCAAATGATGGCGGGCTGTTCATGCCTTCAACTCTACCCAAACTTTCAACTGACTTTATCGATAACTTAGGTTCGATTTCATTCAATGAAATTGCATTTACTATTAGTAAACTTCTGTTAAATGATGAAATTCCATCTGATGAATTAAAAAATATCATTGAAGATTCGCTAACATTTGATGCACCTCTAATAGGTTTAGACCTGAACACTTATATACTTGAACTTTTTCATGGACCTACTTTGGCATTTAAAGATTTTGGAGCTAAATTTATGGCTAAAATATTATCTTATTTTACCAAAGACATTAATCAAGAGATAATCATTTTAGTTGCGACTTCAGGCGATACAGGCAGCGCAGTTGCACACGGTTTTTATCACACCGGCGGAATAAAAGTTGTCCTGCTTTACCCTAGTAATATGGTTAGCTTTCTTCAAGAAAAGCAGCTCACAACATTAAATGATAATATAACCGCTCTTGAAGTAGATGGTACATTTGATGATTGTCAAAAATTAGTAAAACTGGCTTTTTTAGATGAAAACCTCAATAAAAGTTTGATTTTATCTTCTGCAAATTCAATTAATATTGCTAGGCTCATCCCTCAATCGTTTTATTATTTTTATGCTTATTCACAACTAGAGAATAAAAAACACCCGGTTATTTTTTCTGTTCCGAGTGGTAATTTTGGTAATCTGACTGCAGGGTTATTTGCAAAAGAAATGGGACTACCCGTAAAAAGGTTTATAGCAGGTACAAATATTAATGATGTTTTTCCGAAATATTTAGATACGGGCAAATTTAATCCACAACCATCTGTTAAAACTATCTCAAATGCTATGGATGTGGGAAACCCGAGTAATTTTGATAGAATCCTAGATTTATATAATCATGAATATGAAGTAATTAAAAAAAACATTTATAGTGCAAGTTTTAACGACGATCAAACAAAAGAAGCAATGAAAGAAATATTTAAAACTTATAATTATGTAATTGATCCTCACGGAGCAATCGGTTATCTGGCAATGAAAAAATATATTGAAGAACAGCATGATACGAATTCAAATAAAGTAATATTGGAAACAGCTCATCCTGCAAAATTTATTAATATTGTTGAAAAAACGATAGGGGTGAAAATTGAAATGCCTGAAAGACTTAAGGCAGCCTTGAATAAAGAAAAAAAATCAATTCGGATTTGTAATGATTTTAATGAATTTAAAAATTTTCTTTTAACCGATTTATGAAAAAATAATGTATCATATATTGGAAGGTGAATAATTTTGAAAAACACGAACATTTTTAATACTACTGTAATTATTTGCTAAGATGCTCGAATATACAGTAACTTAACAGGTTTTTGGAAATTACACAAATACAAAATTATTGAAAATTAATGAGGATTAAATAAAATGAATTCTAGTAAATATGTAGCAATTCTCGGAGCTGGAAATATCGGTTTATCTATTGCAGACGGATTGGTAAGTTCTAAACTATATAACTCTAATAACATTTATCTGACAAGAAGGAAAATCGAGTCGTTAAAAGAATACACCGAAAATGGATTTAAAGTGACAATTGATAATCAACAAGCCGTTAAAGAATCGGATATAATCATTATAGCTGTTCAACCCCGGCAATTGAATGGTTTAATTGAAGAGATAAAAAAAAATATTAATATTGAGAAACACTTAGTGATATCAATTGTATCCGGAGTAAGTATAAAAGCTATGAAAGAATTATTGGGAGGAAGTGTTAACGTAATAAGAGCTATGCCGAATACGGCAATTGCTATTAAAGAATCGATGACATGTCTCTCAGCCGAAACAAAAACAAACGGTGCACTTAAAATAGCCAAAACAATATTCGATTCTGTCGGTAAAACATTAATTATCGATGAGGATTTAATGGTTCCGGCAACAGCCCTATGCGCTTGTGGAATTGCATTCTTCCTACGGGCGATCAGAGCAGCATCTCAAGGAGGTATTGAGATCGGATTTCATTCCGAAGAGGCTCTGACAATGGCGGCACAAACAGCCAAAGGCGCTGCTTCTTTAATATTGGATATGGGAAGCCATCCGGAAAGTGAAGTAGATAAAGTTACAACTCCTAGAGGTTGTACAATTTCCGGATTAAATCAATTGGAACATAATGGTTTTAGTTCAGCACTTATTAAAGGTATAATAACTTCTGCCGATAAAGCAGCGAAGCTATACAAGATAGATTCATACCTGTGATATAAAAAGTATTGAACAGGTTTGAAATTTGTTACTAATAACAACATAATTGGGAATATTGAAAGATAAATAACTAT
>CAJXGP010000470.1 GCA_913053915.1 uncultured Ignavibacteriales bacterium
ACAAAAACACCAAAATATAATAAACTTATTAAAATCATGAGTATAAGTCGAAATTTTAATACTAATTTTCGGAGTTAAGTTCTGCAAATTCATATTGGATTGAAAAGACTTTCCAATGAGCTGTTTGTAAAAAACCACAGTTGTCGTAGTAGTGGAAAAAGAACAGTAAAAACAGGTCCATGGGGAAGCCGGGATAAAAATACCGGAAGATATCCATTGAAGGGAACGGACTAAACAGCAAGGACACGTGAAACATTCGCCTACCAGCTGAGGTGGAAGCTGGCTGTATAAATCCGATAGAAAAAATCGCCCCGCTGACAAAATAATGATTACTCAAAACCGGAAAGTAACATTCAGCAGCACCTGACGTGGCAGCACATCGTATTGCGTAGTGTTTACCATATAATCACTGATGTTCATTTTATTAAACGTCCTATTCTCCAGTAAATTATTACCAGTCAACTGAATGAAAAATTTGTTAGGCCGAATCGTGTATTTTATTTTGGCATCCAAAAAGTAATACATCTCTGTATTGGAGGTTTTTATGTCGTAAAAAAATTGTTTATTCTGAACAACAACCATGAGCTTTTTACTCAAATTCATTACAAGATTCAAATAGGTCGTCATGTCTTTCGTTTTCGATACGGGTGCGTTTCCGACAGTGACACGATAAAAATTATATTTGATTCCGGTTGAAAAATTGAAAAACTTTTTCCAACCCGAATTTAATTTCAGTTTATATTCTCCCGAAAACATTTTATTGTTTCGCTGTTCGAGTTGATTCACATAATTAAAATAGTTCATCTGTGAAAACCGGACATCCAACTGAACCGTTGAATACAAAAAGGGAAGAAACTTATTGATCATGGAAGAAAAAATCAAATTGCGGTTGCCAGGAAGAATTGCCTTATCCAAAACAGTGAAATATTTATTAATAAACATCATGGGGCCAAAGGTTTTATTTTGATGTAAATAAATTAACATGGCATAAAACGTAAGAAGTTTTCCAAAATCCTGATAAACATAATTGGCGAAAACCGACTCTGATTTTATTTCATCTCCTTTGTTTGTCCCTTTTGAAAAGGTTCGGTAGTCTGTTAACAAATAGCCGGAATGCAAATCATTTATTGTGGGGAACCGGCGTTCGGAATAGTAAACCAGAGAAATCTTACTTTTTCTCAAATGAAGGGTAATACCGAGGAGAGGTGATAAATAGAGTGTATGTTTCTGCCAGGCTAAAGACACAGTATCATCATATAAAATTGTTTTGTAGTGCAGCGATAATCCATACAATAATTTCCATTTATTCCATGTGTTTTTGTTTTGAAGACTAACTTCAAAATCCTTTAACCGGAGTTTATCATTATTTACATACGGGTTGTTTACTTTATGCAGGCTGTCGTGGCTTGAAACACCGAAAAGATTTGACCTTAAGGATTGTTGCAGTTGCTCATAATTTATCTTTAATTGATAATTTGACGAGCCCCGAACCCCCATGTATTTAGAGCTTAAGAGTAGCCGGTGTTCTGTAATGGTGTTTTTTTGCATTAAATCTGCTGTTCCATGAGATGAAAAACCGGAATTAAAAGGTAAGCTATCAGGAAAAAGTCTCAAATCATATTGTTGCCCCTTTTGATTATAGAAATACTGTGCATTGACTAACAAAGCATTATGTTTGTTGACCCGGTTGGTGTAATTTATGTTTTGATAAACATATTGTTCTTTGTTTTGCAGCGATTCGTTAAAAAGGGACTCCGTTGTGTTTCGGGTTCCGTTGTATGTGGTTTGTGCCAGTCTGTATTTGATTTTATAATCAAGATCAGAACGGTTTGTCATGTTATATCGGGTTTCAAAAAGACCTTCCCCAATCAGGGGTTCCCTCACCAATGACTGAATTTCGTTGATGGTAAAACCTCCTGTTTTAAGCAAATAATTTGTTTGATTTATTTTGTTGAACAAATTTTTATCCTTTGTCAGATACAAATTATTTCTGATTTTTAATTTTTTCCCGATGTTCAACAACAGATTGGATGACCCGAAATAGAGATGGTTGAAATTCACCCTTTTTGTTTTCAAATTGGGAAATATATACCCCACAGAGGTTAGATAAGAGGGACCTTTTATTTCATCGGTGTTGGTGGTTAACGAAATATAATCGTTTGGGGCGCTATTAATCCCGATATTGTTGCTCGTTCCCAGCAAATAATATTTTAACTTTTTATTAACGCCTAAGGCATTAACACCCACATTGTAAAATTCTTTATTACCGTACGATAAATCAATATTTCCGTAAGGTTTTGCTTTTACATTGTCTTTTAATTGCAGGTTTAATACGGTTTTGTCATTATCATTTACAATTCCCTTTAAATTTTTGTTTTCAATATAATTTTCAATGACTTGTACTTTTTTTATGATACCTGCACTTAAATTTTTTGTCAACACCTTATAATTATTCCCGACTAAATTATCATTTTCAATCAGCACTTTCTCTATCGGTTTCCCGTGGTAAGAAATTTGTCCGTTATCTGTTACTTCAATCCCGGGAAGTTTTTTAAGCATGTCCTCCACCACGTTTTCGCTACCATTGGTAAACTTACTCACATTGTACGTAACCGTATCTTTTTTAACTTCAATGGGATATGCACCAGCTTTAATAACCACCTCTTTAAGCAGGGTTTTTACCGTTTGTAAAGTGAAATTTTTTGTCAACGTTTCACTGTTTTCAGGCAGGTACAGGCGCACAACCTTTTTGGCGTGTCCCATGGACTGGACGGTTAAAAATGCCGTGCCATGATATTTTAAAAT
>CAJXGP010000471.1 GCA_913053915.1 uncultured Ignavibacteriales bacterium
TCGACTTCTGTGAATAGCCGGAGCGACAATATGAGACGGCTGTTCTTTCGATACTTGGAGAATGAACTCGGCTAAATCTGTTTCTGCAACTTCAATATTTGCTTTTTCTAGAACTGTATTGAGCCCAATTTCTTCAGATGTTATTGATTTTGATTTTACTACAAGCTTTGCATCGTGTTCCCGACAAACCTTTTTAACATAATCGGTAGCTTCTTCTTTAGTTTTAGCAAGATATACTTTTCCGCCTCTTGCTATGATCGTTTTCGTAACTTTACTAATTAATTCCGGTAGATTTTTAATTGACCGCTCTTTTATTCCCCGAGCAAGATTTTTTAATTCTTCATAATCCTCTATTTTTTTTACAGCCTTATATCGATTAGTATTAAAAGTTTGAGTATTGTGTCTAACGGCTGTGCTTTCTATATCAAGAGCCATATCAATTGCCTTCAATAAAGCTTCTTTCGAAGATTTATTTGCTACTTCGCGTGGATGAATTTTGTAGTTATATGAATTTTTCATAAGATTACTTTAAAATGATTATATGTAATTTACCGGGTCCATGTACGCCTCTCACTAAAGGACCCATATCCGCAGTTGCACTTGGTCCCGTAATTATTGAAAAGCTTAGAGATAAGCCTATTCCATTCAAATAATTGTTTGAAAAAACATCCCGAGGTCTGGGTACTATTGTTTTACTATCAACTATTACTATATGTTTTTGAGTCAACATACTTGCGGGGCTTGATAAATTATTTGTAATAGAAACACACACAGAACCTGTTGAGGCTATTGCACAAAATGCATCTGTGATACCAATCTTTATAGTAGAAAGTTGTTCTTTTGTCGGTCTAATAATTACATTTTCGTTCAATTTGAATTTTTGAAATAATTCCGGGTTTAAATTAGCAGGTTCAGCTAAGAGAACTAATTTATTTTCTGTAGCCGTTATTAGAGCATTATTCAATGATTCTGAATTTTGTGCTACAATCTCTACAGTTGCGGTCGATTCCCTTGCTGAAAAGATGAAATGATTCATTATTTCTGAATTAATTTGATTTTGCATTACACAACATCGCAAGAAAGTTTAATAATTATCATGGCTATACTTTAATATCTTTCTATAATTCTTTTCATTTGCATTAAAATATTCCGTATTCACCGGTTTATATATTTTTAATTCAAAAGAATTTGCTACAATATTTCTCCATGCTTTAAGATTAGGTACAACCCCCACAGCTATTGCTTGGACGCCAATATTTCCAATTATTGTTCCTTCAATTGGTCCGGCATAAACATCACAATTGATAGCATCCGCTGTTAATTGTGTTAAAAGCTCATTCTGAACGCCTCCACCTACAATATATAAACTTTTTATTTTTTCTCCCGTTACTTTTTCAATTTGTTTTAGAGTTTCTCTATAATTAAAAGCAAGACTTTCAAGCAACACACGAATAATAAATCCGGCATCAGATTTTACGGTTTGCTTAGATTCTTGTAAATATTCTTGAATTTTTTCGGGCATTCTACCTGCTTTAAGAAATCTTGGATCATTTAGATTTATCCAGGATTTTGCATACTCACTTTTTTTTGCTAATGATATTAATTCAGTGTAACTATAATTCGTAAATTTCTCATCCCAATATTTTTTACATTCTTGAACAGGCCATAATCCAATAATATTCTTAAGAAATCGTGTGGTATTTTCAACACCACCTTCATTAGTGAAATTATAGTCCATCGCTTCTGAAACAATGAGTGGATGTTTTAATTCAACACCCATTAAAGACCATGTTCCCGAGCTCAAAAATGCCCATTCACTATTTTCGACTGCAGGCACAGAAACTACTGCCGAAGCAGTATCATGACTGGAGGTAGCGATGACAGGAATATCGGGATTTAATCCCGTTTTCTTTGCAATAGAAGGAAGAATATTTCCTAATATATGCCCTGGTTCAACTATTTCCGGGAATATTTTTCTCGGCAATTTGAATTCATCAATTAATTCCCAACACCAATCTCTTTTAAAAGGGTTAACAAGACTAGTAGTAGATGCGTTTGTAAATTCAGCTTTCTTTTTACCGGAAAGTAAAAAGCTTAAAAAATCAGGGATCAAAAGAAATTTATCTGCAATATTTAATAAATTCAAATTTTGCATTTCCTCTGCTAAAAATTGAAAAAGTGTATTGAATTGAGCAAATTGAATACCAACTTGATTATAAATTTTATTTTTTGAAACAATTTGAAATGCCTTTTCCATTATTCCATCCGTACGGTCATCACGATAATGATAAGGATAGCCTAATATCCTTTCATCTGAATCAATTAAAACATAATCTACAGCCCAAGTATCGATTCCAATACCATTAAAATTACTACCATAAGCTTTTTGTGCATTAGTCAAGCCGGTTATAATTTCTTTATAAATTGCTAAGATATCCCAATAAAATCCTTTTTCATATTTAATATTATATGTTGAAAAGCGATGTACTTCGTGATATTCTAATTTATTATCACTCAATCCAGCAACCACACAGCGCCCGCTTTCTGCACCTATATCAAAACCGATAAATTTTTTTTCTTTCATGTTCCAAATCGCTTTTCATTAGTATTAATGATAAAATACTTTGTATAATAATTATTTAATAAAATATTATTGAGAGAGAGAGATAAATGATCATTCTCAAGTTTTCAAATTATGACTATCAACAGAAATCAAAAAATCCGTCACAGGGAAAATACTTTTTTTGAGAAGACTCATTATTATAAAAATATGACTCAAAATTTGAGCCTTCATCAAAATAT
>CAJXGP010000472.1 GCA_913053915.1 uncultured Ignavibacteriales bacterium
TCAAAGCATTGAAAACAGTGCACTTGAGAAATCTAAAGGGATTTTGTTACAATAGTAAATAAAATATGGTATTATACTTGTCGAGAAAAGATTCCATCTTTGTTTTTATAATAAATAACTGCTGAAAATTACTCTCTACACAAAGCAATTAAATTTACTTCCAATAATATTCAGCAGATGAATTTAGTTCCCTGTCAATCTCCAGCAAACGATTATATTTTGCAATACGTTCACTGCGACTTGCCGAACCGGTTTTAAGATGCCCGCCATCCATTGCAACGGCAAAATCAGCCAAAAAAGTATCTTCCGTTTCGCCTGAACGATGCGAAATAAAATAACGCCATCCGGCATCACGACACATTCTTACCGCTTCTATCGTTTCGGTTACCGTACCGATTTGATTTAATTTAATCAAAGAAGAGTTGGCTGTTTTTTCTTTAATTCCGCGTGCAATATATTTTGTGTTAGTCACAAAAATATCATCACCTACAATCTCGATTTTATCTCCTAATCGTTCGGTGAATTTTTTAAAATCACCCCAATCTTCTTCGGAAAAAGGGTCTTCCCACAAAACGATAGGATATTTATTAATCCATTGCTCCGATAGTTCAATTAATTCTTCACCGGTTTTTATACCGGCTCCCGACCATTTTAAATTATATATGCCGACTTCTTTAGTTGAAATAGAATTAGCGGCAGAATCAATCGCAATAGAAATATCTTCTCCAGGTTTATATCCGGCTTTTTCAATGGCTTCTATAATAATTTCAATTGCCTCTTCATTGCTTGGTAAATTAGGAGCAAATCCTCCTTCATCTCCAACACTAGTAGCTAAGTTTTGGCTTTTTAATATCGATTTTAAAATATGGAACGTTTCGGCAACGTATCGTAAACCTTCATGAAATGATGGGGCTCCAACCGGAACAGCCATAAATTCTTGGAAGTCGACACTATTATCGGCGTGCTCTCCACCATTAAGTATGTTCATACATGGAACAGGTATACGACGAGCACAGGTACCTCCAAGATATTGATACAAAGGTAGTCCGGCAGACTTAGCGGCGGCGCGGGCAACTGCCATTGAAACACCCAATATGGCATTAGCTCCAAGTTTAGCTTTATTAGGTGTACCGTCAAGCTCAATCATTATATGGTCTATTTTAGATTGTTGATATACTTCCAAGCCGGTTAACTCGGAAGCAATTTTCCCTTTTACACTATCAATTGCGTTAAGAACTCCTTTACCTGCATAACGTTTTGCATCCCCGTCCCGTAGCTCAACAGCTTCGTTCTCACCGGTACTGGCCCCGGAAGGGACAGAAGCCTGTACCGTAATTCCGTTTTCTAATTTTAAAAATACCCTAACCGTAGGGTTTCCTCTGGAATCAAGAATTTCCATAGCATCTATTGAAACGATTTTTTCCGACATAAAACCTCCTTTATTGTTTTTTGTTTATCCATAGCGCGGTAAAACCGCAAATTTAGAAATTATGTTTAAACTATTGCATTTTTTTAATTTCTAATCAACAGCACATCAAAATATTATTTTACATTAATGAGTCCACTTAAAAAAGGGATTTCAGCATAAAAATAATTTTAATTTTGGGCTAAAAATAAGACTCATTTCATTAATTTTTACCTTTTCAAAGTGAACTCATTAATTTCTTTGGAATACGCATTTCCGAGTTAAATCGAACCAACTTTTCCCAATCAATTTCACCATCCTCCTTGCAAAATTCGTTAGTAAATTCTTTTGTGAATTTATTTATCATCTGCGAATATGATTTCACAAAGTCATCGTTTTTTTCTTTTGCTTTATATCCAAGTGGTTCAATGATTTCTGTATAAAGATTTGTATTTCCGGAAATAAATTTCCAAAATTCTTGTCCACAATATTTAAAATAATCGCCTTTATCCGGTTTGTTGTCTTTCCCGTAACAGCAACCATTTATTGCAACAATATTAAGTTGAGAATTACTTGTTCTTAAAGTCTTTTTTGCTGTTTTAAAGTCGGCAACCATTTTTGCAATTTGCGAACTATTGCCCCAATTAGGACCGGATTTAATGTTTACAATATAACGTTTATCATCATTGTCAAACTCCAAATCAATACCAATTATGCCTGATTTCTTACCTTCATATACCTTTTCATTAATAAAAATTGCTAAACCTTCAAGCCAATCTCCAAATATTCCTTTTTCACTTGATGAAATATGAGCGTCAACAATTCCACGAATAATTTGCTCTGTTGTTAGAACAAATTTAGCTTTGAATAGATAAGGATTTTTGCGTTTAAGAACTTTTGAAAGTTTTAAGCTGTCAAGGCTCTGAATACGCTTTTGATGAAATGTTCCAATATTTTGTTCAACGTATTGCGATACGTCTTTCAAGTTTAGTTTTTTCATATTTTACTTTCGGTTCTAATAGATAAAGTTCAACAGGTTCTAATTGGTTTCTAACCATTTCATAATATTCTGAAACAATTTCAATACCGATTGAATTACGTTTCATTCTTTTTGCAACACTTAATGTTGTCCCTGAACCCATAAATGGGTCAAGTAAAACTTCTTTATCTTTACCATACATTTCTATTAATTTCCTTGCTACTTGAGGAATCATCATAGCAGGGTAAGTGTGAAAACCATGATTACTACATTTAGTAAATGCTTTTCTGAAATCCCATGTTTTATCCTTAAATTTAATTGAGTTATTCATTTGTAAACTTACTAACTGCATTTTTTCCTAGCTCCGTTAATTCGTATAGTCTACCTTTTCTTTCTTCTTCATTAAGACATTTA
>CAJXGP010000473.1 GCA_913053915.1 uncultured Ignavibacteriales bacterium
GGGTATGGACAAATAAGTTTTTTCACAGCATCCTTTAAGTGGGATATGCTGGATGTGGTATTCCCTTTTCGCTACTACTTCTCCGAAAGCATCCGTTCCGGATTTTTCCCGTTTTGGAATCCCTTTCAACTCACAGGGACGCCATTTTATGCCGACCTGCAAGTCCCTTTTTATTATCCTGAAATCCTGTATACAAGCCTTTTGGGCGGATATTCAATTTACACCATGCACATACTGTTTATCGGTTACTTAATTGTTGCGGCAACAGGCATGTATCAATTGTCGTTCGACTTCAATAAAAGTAAACGGGC
Source organism: uncultured Ignavibacteriales bacterium (assembly GCA_913053915.1). The sequence goes on from CAJXGP010000473.1 coordinate 312, forward strand.
CTCTTTTATTGCGGCTTTGGCTTATGTTTTCAGCGGGTACATTGTAGCTCACGGCCAGCACTTCTTTCTGCTTGTCGGGATGGCCTGGATCCCCTTTGTTATAGGATCATACATAAAGATGAACCGAAATTTAAACCTGATAAACACAATCAAAACTGCCCTTTTTGTTTTTCTAATGGTAACCGGTGCATACCAGGCTTTGTCCATTGTTTTAATGTACTTGCTTTTGCTGTTGTTTGCCTATTTCATTTTTAAATTATGGTTTGAAAACAACCGGACCAAAATCCTTCGAACACTCAGGTTCAACCTGATTTTATCCCTGATGGTTGTTCTGCTCACCCTGCCTTTAATTGTTTCAACATTTGGAGTACTTCATTCTGTTTCACGTTTGGTATCGGGTATTAATTTGCATGAAATTTTAAACAACGGACAACCATTAACCACTCTGTTCTCGCTCATTATTCCATTTTCCACCATTGCGAAGACAAATTTCTACGGTAATGCTGATATTTCATTAATCAATCACTATTTCGGCATTGTTATGTTGATATTCTTCCTTGTTTCAGTGTTTAAGAAGCATACTTTTTTGGAATACATTATCCTTTTCTTCGGTATCATAATTTTTTCTATGTCCTATGGTTTTCTTCCCGTAAGGCGACTAATGTGGCACTATTTACCATTGATGAATTCATTTAAATACGCTTCTTATTTGAGTATATACGGAGCGCTGGCATTTATACTGATGGCCGCCAACTATTTCGCAGTTTTCGAAAAAAACATCTCATCCGAACGGAAGAAAATCATCCTGACAGGTTCTGTGTTTTTGGCAATATTGACTTTTCTCATTGTCTTTTCCCTACTCAAACTTACGCCGCATGCTCTACAAGAAACATTCAATTCCAAAAATCTCAACGGTTTTTTTCATCATGCTACCTTTTTTCAAAGTATTTTCATTCAATCTGCTTTTGATTTTATCATAATATCCGGCTTGGTTTTGACCCTGATCTTTTATAAAAAAATCAAACGACCGGCAACAATTATTACCATTCTTCTAATTGGTGATCTTTTGTTTGCCGCACAGTTGAATATGGATACGACGGTCGTTGATGTAAAATATAAGCCCGAAGAATTACAAACATACATTAATCTGTCTCCCAAAGGTTTTCCCATACCTGTTGATGATAAAATCATCTACAACGATGAGCAACACGCCTTTTTCGATCCGCTTTGGCGCAACACCTACATTTTTACCAAGCAAATATCTTTTACTGGATTTTCTTCGTTTAAACTCAATGGCTACAACATGATTGATCGTTTTAAAAATCTTAAGAAAACCACGTTAAACAACCATTTGTTTTATTTTTCAGACACGGTTATCCCATTATCGAAATTCTCAAACAAAGCCGTAAACATTAAAACAACAACAACCTTATTCGTACCGGACCGGGATTTTAAAAATTTGTCACGTAAGCACGTGAAAACAGACTCTTCCGACATTATTCAAATACAAAAATTTAATCCCAACGAAGTTAGCATAACAACAAAAACCAAAAATGACCAGTTTTTAACCATGCTTCAAGCTAACTACAAAGGTTGGAAATGTTATATTGACAATGAACCAGCACACATTTACACTTCAAATTTTATCTATCGTACCATCTTTTTACCAAAAGGGAAGCATACCGTTTTGTATAAATACAAAAACAATACCATTTTAGGGTTGTATATTTTTTCAAACATCGTTTTTATTTTACTTGTTCTGTTTTTATTGGGATACCGTTTATTCAACAAAGAAGACAAATACAAAAAACATATCCTTTTCCCGGCAATTATTTTTTCGTTGATAACAATTCTGGCCATCTTAAATTTTACCCATAAAAATAAAGATATCACCACTTTACAATATTACACTTCCTACTTTGGTAAAAAAAATAATTATCTCCGTATAAAAAAGTATGTAGAAAAAGTAAACAGCATTCATGGCGTATTGACAGCAGATTCATGTAAAAATTGTGCCGTTGTAGATTCGGGTACAGCATTTCTTCCCCTTGCCGAGTTGGTTCAAAAAAACAATAAAATCAAAGAAGGAACATTGTTTGTGCGTGCCCGGATATTTTCCCGCAGTTATCCTAATGCCTTAATTGTTAGTGAAATAAAAAAAGTATGGCACGCCAACAAAATTGATAAACAAATTGAAAGAACAAGTCACTGGAATAACCTGTTTTATGTCATGCACATTCCGAAAATGGAAGACGGGGAAGTTCTAAAAGTTTATATATGGAATCCGCATAAATCCTATTTCATCATTGACAACGTTTCTGTTGATTTCTACAACTAATTTACAACGATGCCCGAATAACAAATTTGAATGAATGAAAAGGATTGTGCCTGCAACGATTGTCCGTACATGAAACTCAATTCCATGGAAAAGCTATATTTGGCTTTGGAAAACGAAGCACCTGTTATCATCCTGGACAAAC
>CAJXGP010000474.1 GCA_913053915.1 uncultured Ignavibacteriales bacterium
CCTCTCCTAAAGGATAGAATTATTAAAAATATCTATCCATATTTAGAATAGAGCCTAGATAAATGGATAATGAATTCATCAAAGTTTAATTAAAAGAACACCTTTGCCAGTTTAAGAATACCTTGTTTCCATGGGACACGATGCGAAATACCACTCTTGTTTTTAAATTCCTCATAGTGTTCAATATACCATTTATAGTTTCTGATCAATGCATCTTTATTGGAATATTTTGGAGTAAATCCAAAGAGGATTTCAGCCTTTTCAATAGAGACATAAGAATCTTTCGAGGCGGTTTCATAAACCCATTTATATAAAGGTGAAAGGTTGAAGGCTTCTAAAATTTTTAAAATTAAAATTACCGGCTTTTCAGGTAGTCCGATAATTTTTTTGCCGAATCCTGCGTAATCAAGTATTGCTTGGTAGTCTTCACGCATAGTAGTAAATTTCTTTGCACCGACATTAAAAGTATTGTTAACGGTATTTTTATCCAAAGCGGCGCATAAAAGAATGGCTTCACAAAGATCTTCCACATCAAGTAGTTGATATTGATTATTACCTTTACCGATCATTGGAAAACCCTTACCGTCTTTTGCCCAATCATATAAAATATCGAAAACGCCTAATCTTTCGGGACCAACAAAGGATTTGGGACGCAGGATTGGAACACACATTCCTCTTTCTCTATATTTCAAACATTCTTCTTCAGCTTGAATTTTTGCTTTTCCATAATAACCGACCCCCTTAAGTTTATCATCTTCTTTAATAGGGTGATGATCCGGTATACCGTAAACTGCCGTTGATGAAATGTGAATGAATCGTTTTACTCCGTTCCTTTTTGCAGCTTCTAATAAATTTTTAGTCCCTCCGACTTCGGTTGAAATTATATCTTCGGGTTTATATAAAGGCAAAGCTGCTGCAGTATGAACTACTACATCAATTCCTTTTAATACTTTGTTAACTAATTCATTATCCCGAATATCACCGGTGATTATCTCTATCTTATTATTTATATCAGGGTAATCGAACTTAACAATATCCAGTGAAACAACATTATGATTATGAGAATACAAATATCGGACTAAATTTATCCCCAAAAATCCTGCTCCGCCGGTTATAAGAAATTTCATGTATTACTTGTATTTATCAATTTATTTTAAAAAATTGAACGATTAAATTAGTAATTTTAACTTAATCTTAAAAGATACTTTTTAGTAGGTAGTAAAATATATTTGGAACGATTTTATTTCAAATAATTCATGAAGAAGTAAGAATCCGTTACCTATTAGAGATTATTTAGATTTTCCTCTTTGATTCTCCAAGGACCGGATTCAAAGAAATGAACTTTTTATATTGAACTCATAATTAAGTTACTATTAACACCGGTATTCCAACTTTATGCCTGACCGGGCTGACCGTTGCACCATACACAAGGTCTTTCAATCCTCGATGTCCATGAGCTCCCATCACTAGAATATCTGCATTAAATTCTTTAATAATTTTTGGTATAGTATGAATAGGTTCACCATATCCTAAAGAATTTGTAACTTTATATCCATTTGATCGAATATTTTTGGTATATAATTCCAGATAATCTTTATCTTCTTTCGTTTCAAAATCAAGGATATCCTTACCGAGGAGTTTTGCACCTGCCGTTTCAACAATATGTATCAACAGATACTCTGCATCAAATCCGCCTAGTGATGTGGCATGAATAATAGTTCTTTTATCAAGCTCTGAAAAATCAATAGTAACCGCTATCCGGTTGTATTTTGTCGGTGAAAAATCGAAAATCTCTTCTGCTTTTCCGTGAGGTAATTTGGTTTTTCTTGCAATGTTTTGCACGATAAGCGGAGTGAAGGTTATATATAAAAGCAGGAAACCAAATGCCAGTGTTATCGGGATTATTGTTATTTGTAGAAGCCATGCATAATTACCGGCATTCGTTATCCATGAATTTAATACTTCTATTACCAACTGAATATTTAGCACAAGGATTACAATGGCTACTAACCATGAAGCTGATTTCAACCAGAAGTTGATTGCAAATTCTCCCATTTTCTTTTTATCACTTACAAAATGGATCAAAGGAATAATTGCAAAACCCAATTGAAGACTTAAAACCACTTGACTTAAAATTAATAATTCCCCTACCGATTGATCACCGGCTAATATTATTGTTAACAATGCAGGAATAATAGCAAACAACCTTGTGATTAAACGCCTTAGCCACAGTCTGATTCTCAAATTTAAATAACCTTCCATCACAATTTGGCCGGCTAATGTTCCGGTTATCGTTGAGCTTTGACCGGCAGCAATCAAAGCGACTGCAAAAAGTATTGGTGCTAAAACACTACCTAATAAAGGCTCCAGCAGTCTTTGTGCATCTTGTATATCGACTATATTATATAATTTATTCTGGAAAAAAACTGCTGCAGATAGTATAAGTATTGCTGCATTAACGAAAAATGCCAGGTTAAGAGCAATAGTTGAATCGTATAGATTATACTTTATTGCCGTTTTTAAGTTCGCAGTATCTTTTTCATAATTTCTAGTTTGAACTAGCCCTGAATGAAGGTAAAGATTATGAGGCATTACCGTAGCACCGATAATCCCAATAGCAATATATAACGCTTCGGAATTCGGAAGAGAAGGCATAAAACCGCTTAGAACGGAAGAAATTGACGGTTGAGCAAAAAATATTTCTATTACAAAAGAAAGACCAATTACTCCGATCAGGCTAACAATAAAAGCTTCCATTTTTCTCATGCCATAGCTTTGCAAT
>CAJXGP010000475.1 GCA_913053915.1 uncultured Ignavibacteriales bacterium
GAATAAATAACTGTTATTTAGGAGTTGTAATTCGATAACTTATTTTATTCCACTCTCTAAACTTTTATATTCTGAACTGCCTTCGATATTGTAGAAATTTCAGCTAAAGGGGGAACTTCATTTTTTCTTCCGCACCGTGGACAAGTGATGGAATGCCCTTTATAATTAGGTGGTACTTTGATTTTTAATCCGCATACACAAGCAATAAATGCATACTTATTAACCGTCATCATCAGGTCACCCAAAGACCTTTTTTGTTTTATTTTTCCCAATGTTTCTTTTATGCCGGTAGGTTTTCGAATTTCGACAGGAGTTTTGTCGGTTAATCCGGAATTTGGAATTATTGCTGTGCTTTTACCTTTAACTGAATTAAAGGCATTTTGATAACTAATAAAATCAGCACCGCCCGCCATATTTCTCAAAATTTTTATTCTTTCAGATGTAGGGGGATGTGTGCTGGTTAAATCAAGGAGTTTCATACCTTTTTTCTTTAAAGGATTTACAATATACATTGGAGCGGTAACTTTGTTTGCGGCTTTCAAATCGATATCCGTTGATGAAATTTTTTCAAGTGCCGAAGCTAATCCTTCCGGATATCTTGTTAATCTGGCTCCATTTGCATCAGCCAGGTATTCTCTTCGTCTAGAAATTGCCAGGTATAAGAGTTGTGCTACAATAGGAGCTAAAATTGCAAACATGATTGCCACTACCATCAAAATTATTTGTGCTTGTCCATTATCCGAAGATGAGTTTGAGCTGTAACGTCCCGACGAACCTCCTGAAAACCAAAGCCCATTTAAAAAGACTTCGGAAATTATGACAATACTTCCCAACAAAATACCGGCGAAAGTCATCACTAAAATATCTCTGTTTGCTATGTGAGAAATTTCATGAGAAATAACACCTTGCAGTTCATCACGGTTCAATTTGGAAAGTAGACCGGCAGTTACGGTAATCGCACTGTTTTCCGGTTTAATCCCCGTTGCAAATGCATTCGGAGCCTCTTCATTTATAATGTACACTTTCGGCATCTTAGGTAAATTCGCGGCTATTTGCATTTCTTCAACAACATCAAATAATTGTTGATGAATTTCCGGTGTAACCTGTTGGGCGCGGCTGACGGACAAAAGAATTGAACTGCCTGCAAAATAACTTACCATCGACATAATAAACCAAACAAACAAAGCAATTATTACACCGTATACTCCGCCTTCGCCGGGAATGAAATAATCTCCAACTAAATATCCCAGCAAAACGAGAGCCATCCCCATCGCAAAGAATAATATCACCGTCTTTCTTTTATTTGCCTGAATTAATTCCCACATCACTTAAAACCTGTTAATTACATTATTGAATCTTCTTAAAAATATGACTAAAAACTTACTTTAGGTACTGCTCTTTCGGTTTCATCTTCAACCTTAAAGAATTCCTCCTGTTTAAAATTAAACATACCTGCCATTATATTTGTAGGAAACATTTGAATTTTATTATTATAAAAAAGAATCTGATCGTTATAATTTTGGCGTGAAAAAGAGATTTTATTTTCCGTTGAAGTCAATTCTTCCTGCAGCGCAAGAAAATTTTGATTAGCTTTTAAGTCGGGATAATTTTCCACAACGAGAAAAAATTTACTCATTGCTCCATCAAGTTGTCCCTCTGCTTTCGCACGATCTTTTACCCCCGATGCATTCATAGCTTGACTTCTGGCATTTGTAATATTCTGCAAAGTCTCGCGTTCATGAACCATATAACCTTTGACGGTTTCAATTAAATTGGGGATTAAATCATGTCTACGTTTTAGTTGAACATCTATTTGAGCCCATGCATTTTTTACTTGGTTTCTTAGTTTTACAAGTGAATTGAACATGGATACAAACATCAGAATCGCCAAAACAATTATTACAAGAATTATAATTAGAGCAGTCATTTTATTCTCCCGGTCGATTTAATTTTAGTTTATGTTCGAACATTTCTTTAATTAAATTTAATATTTTGTTATCTTTATCGAATTCCCCGGATTCAAGTAACTGTTCAAGTTCACCTCTGTCAAACCAAAGACCATGATGTTTTTTACATTTATCTATTAAAATATTCTCATTTTTCCCACACAAAACTTTAGCCATTTTTCTTCTGCATATCGGGCATTTGAGTTTTTTCTCGGAACTATTTTTAACGATTTTAAATGAAGAGAAGAACTCCTCCTTATAGATTACATTTTCAAGCATTATTTCCACCTCACTCCCGTCTAGCCATATCCCATCGCATGTAGTACAATGATCAATTTCAACATTGTTGAGTTCAAGTATTACCAGAGGAGTTTGACAAACTGGACAATTCATAATGTTTACTTTTATTAGTAATATTTTTACTACAAGTTAATTAATAATACACTAAAAGATATAATTTATTTTGAAATAGAACACAAAAAAGATAAATATATAAACTTTAATTATATCTTTTAAATGACCAAAGAGTAACTATTATTTGTATCAATTTTTTCGATTTCATTTATGAGTCAGCTCTAAAAAGTTTAAGTAGTAACGAATTACTCAAATATTTCCGCCGCTAAAGTAAAATGAAATCAAATCAGATCAAATCCTGAAATAATAATTTATGAGTTACCCTTAAAAAGGTATTTATCTTTATATCTAAATTGAGCGATTCTTGATTGTCATTGTGAGGAGTGCAAGCGACACGGCAATCTTATAAAAGACTACTTGGTCTATCCGGCAAGGCAGGCTCGCTCTCCGGAGGGCTTTGCAATGGCATGGTTATT
>CAJXGP010000476.1 GCA_913053915.1 uncultured Ignavibacteriales bacterium
CCACCAAGGATAATCATAATAGTAATAATAATAAGGATTGGAATAATAACCGTTATAGTTCTGATGATTTTCCCTTGCGGGTAATTTTTTATCCGGGTTCCAAATAACCGTATAACATCCAGGCACAGTTATTATCAGAATTAAAATGAAGATAAAACTTAAAAAGAATTTTTTCATACTAATTATCTTCTTCCTCTTGATCCATTACCACCTCTACCTCCACCATTTGAACGTGGAGATCTTGAACTTCTGGGCGGTGGAGAATAGGACCTCTGTGGCGGAGAATAAGACCTCTGCGGCGGAGAATAGGACCTCTGCGGCGGATAATATTTTCGAGTGGGAGGAGAATAAGACTTTGGGTGAGGTTGATAGCGTTGTGTATTATTATTTCTTTTTATTCTTCTGCTTCTCCTATTTTCGTTTCTTGAACTATTATCATTCCGAATGGTATTTCGTTGTCTATTATTATTTCGGTAAATGTATTGAGGCCTTTGATATCTTCTTCTCCTTTCATAACTTCTGCGGTTATTATTTTTTGAACTGTTATTACTCGTAACCCTATTAAAAGTATTACCTTGCGAACTTCTGCCGGTATTATACTTTGTGCGATATACCGTAATCCCATTACCTCTTGTAATTGAAACTCCACCACTACTAATTCCTCTGAAACCATTATTATCTCTTAAACGACTTCCCACAGAATTTCTGTATTTTATCCTTGTTCCCGTTTCGCTATAATAATTAGAATAATATCCATTGTAATAAGGATTATAGTACCCACCATAATAGGGGCTATTCCAATATGAAGAGTAGTAGGAGTCATAATATGGAGAGAATGTTGACCATAAACCAAACGGATCCCAATAATAAGGATTATAATAATAAGGGCTATTCCAGTAATTTCCCCATGAAAACCCTAATGAGATTGAAGGGTAAATTCCTGTGGAATACCCATAGGGGGAAGAACCGGAATAATAATTATTTGTAGGATATTGATTAGATTGATAATTGTAACTTGTGTCACTCGGGTTCTGATAATATTGTCCGTATTCCTGACCTTGATTATTATATCCATAGTTATCATTATTTCCATAATCCTTCACTGCCAGTTGAGTGTAGCATCCACTTAAAAGGAATGTTGCAGCCAAGATGCCTATACTTATAAACCATGTCGATTTTTTCATTTTATTATCCTCCATTAAAATTTACTTTATAATATGCAAAAATCAAGCCTATCTAAAATGACAAATAACCTTGAATTTAATTTAATTTCTTGAATTTATGTCTATTAAAATAAACTAATTCGTCTATATTATTCTACATAAATAAAACTATATTGTTCCTTTAATTTGACAATATTAATCGATAAACGGTTTAAGGTATAATTAGAAAATACTTTTAATATATTCGATTCTAATGGCTCTATCGGCACCACCCGGACTCCATCTCTGATTATCGAGTAAATCCCTTAGGTCAAATCCCAGAGTAAATCCATCGCCTATGACCCATCTCACACCCATATTCAAATAACCATTACCTTTGCCAAAATATTTGGTAGAATTATCGTTAAAAGCAAAATTATATTCACCGATAATAGAAACACTCGTGCCGACAGTTTTCTCAAAACCGATCATTAGGTTTAAAAAATCATCTCCGTCATTACTCTCAAGAGAATAATTTACCGTCCCGTGAATACTCAAGTATCCTAAGAAGTTAAAATTTTTGCTTGCTGCGCCGAAAAAACCCGGTGATTTAATGGCATATCGTCCGGTAGAATCAAAATATTCTCCTTTACCCTGTGAATCAAAACCGAGAGTTACAGCGGGTAAAGTAATTGATTCATTTATTAACCTTATACGGAAGTTTACTCCGGGAAGTTTATACCAACTCGGTGCTCCGGAGCCGATAACATTTGAACCGCCATACGAAATTCCAAAACTGACATTATCAAAAACTCCAACCTCAATTCTTTCAATTAGAACTCCTTCGGGGAGAACATTGGTAGTAACACCGACATAGCCTTTATTTAGAACACCTGCCGTAGGCATATCTATCAAATACCTATATTCATATTTGGCATTCGTACCGGCTGTCCCTTGTGCTAATGTTAAGGAAATGGTATTGATTACTAAAGCCGTGAGTAATAATAATTTTTTCATATTTCCTCAAATTTAATTTGAATAAAACATGTTATTATAATTATAATACAAAAAATAACAATAAATATTTAAACTTATTCATATACATATCATTTCCCATGGATTTCTTATTTTAATAAAATAGTAATCGTAGATGGAAAAAGCGAATAGTCTGAATTAACTTGGACGAGCACAATACCGGATTTTCCCTTTGCTCTTAATATTAATTTACCTTTTCGATTATTTCGTTCGATTACAATTATTAAATTCCTACCTTCCACTATTTGAAAATTCGCCGGTGCATATCTAAACGGTACTTGTATTCCCAATGCATTAATCGGAATTGTACAAATCGATAAAGTTGATTGAGAATCTGCAACAAGATGTTTTGGTCTTACCGAGTAAGTAACTTCGTATATATTAAAAATAAAATAGTAAACGCATGTTGCAAGAATAATAATTACGAGTATTATGAAAATAAAAATTTGAGTTTTTATCACTTTTTATCAAAATTTTTTTAATGAAGAACATAGAAAACTACATGCTCTAAAATTTAAAAATGGTCCTTTTAGATGCACTTAATTTACCGGAGAATGCTAATGTTTTTTCAAATTGCGTTTA
>CAJXGP010000477.1 GCA_913053915.1 uncultured Ignavibacteriales bacterium
GTGGTTCTCATCCGTTTTTTACAGGAAAACAGAAATTATTAGATACAGCCGGACGCGTTGAGAAATTCAACAGAAAATATGCTAAAAAGAAATAATAATAATAAGATTTTTTTTAAGTCCCGCTAAATGCGGGATTTTTTATTTTAAAATCGTTTAATTTCTAAGCAACTTAATGTGTAATATCAATAAAATTTGAAGTATATTTTATAGAAATATGCTTGTAGTTGAAGATAGATTTTAAGTGGGTATTATATATAAACTGAACAATACATTAACTGTTTATTTTTTCAAATTATATTTCTGCATTTTCTTAAATAGATTGGTCCGTTCAATGCCAAGTTCTTTGGCTGCTTCTACAACTTTCCAGTCACATTTTTGCAAGGTATCTAATAACAATTCCTTTTCGAATAAACTTTTTGCTTCCTTAAATGTTTTGCCCTCAATTATGTTTGGGTTGTTGTTTGCTGTTGCTTTATAATAATCATCAACTGTTATAATATCTTTGTTGGAATAAAGAACTAATTTTTCAACTAAATTTCTCAACTCTCTAACGTTCCCTTTCCATAGTCTGTTTAATAACAGACCCTCAACCTGAGAGTTGATGTTTCTTATTCTCTTGTTGTAAGTAGAACAAAATTTTTCCAAATAAAATCTTGTAATTGGTATTATATCTTCAATTCTATTGCGTAATGGAGGAACGGCTATCTCAAAAACATTAATTCTGTGAAATAAATCCAATCTAAAGCGGTTGTTTTTAATTTCTTTTTCTAAATCTTTATTTGTCGCTACAATAATTCTCACATTAATTTTACGGAGATTATTTTCACCGATCATTTCAATCTCATTTTCTTCCAACGTTCGCAACAGCTTAGATTGAAGAGAAACACCCAAATCACCTATTTCGTCTAAAAGCAAAGTCCCACCATCTGCTTCAACAAATTTTCCTATTCTATCATTGATTGCACCGGTAAAAGAGCCTTTTTTATGACCGAATAATTCACTACCTAACAGCTCATTTGGAATAGCAGCGCAATTAATCCTCAGATAAGGCTTGTTTTTTCGTTTACTATTGTGATGTATTGCCCATGCTACCAACTCCTTTCCAACACCGGTTTCTCCCGTTATCAACACTCTTGCATCTGTGGGTGCTATGACATTTATTTTTTCAAGTATTTCATTGAACGGTTTGCTTTTCCCAATCATTCTATAATTTTCACTGAGTTCATTAAATAAGTTGTCTTTCTCTTCGGTTAAACACTGTTTTTCAATTGCATTGTTAATAGAAAGAAGTAACTTTTCCTCATCAACGGGTTTTTCAATAAAATCATACGCGCCGTTTTTTATCATTTCAACTGCAATGGATATATTACTTTGTCCTGAAATAGCAATAACCGGCAGTCCCGGTTTTTCTTGACTTATTTCTTTCTGTATTTCTAACCCGTTCATACCGGGCATTTTTACATCTGTAACTATGCAGCTGTAATAATTAGTCTTAATTAGCTTCAAAGCATTTATCGGGTTAGAACATATTTCAACATTAAAGCCATTCATAGTTAATATTTTTTTAAGAGACCTTAGAAAAACTACGTCGTCATCAATAGCTAAAATTATTTTACTCATAAACACATTCCCCTTTATCAAATGGTATTTTCATTATAAACTAAATCCTTCTTTAAGTTTTGGTGTTGAAGGAATTAAAAGTATAACAGTAGTTCCTTTGCCGACAGTTGATTCAATTTTTATTTTTCCATTATTATCCTCGATAATCTTTTTTGCAAATGCTAATCCCAAACCGGTTCCGTCTCTTTTCGTTGTAAAATAAGGATCAAATAAATTATCAATATTATTTGACGGTATTCCCTTACCAAAATCTTTAACAATTAATTCGATAAAATTTGTTGAGTGAGGATTAGCAAAAATTTCAATCTTACCTTTTCCTTCTAAAGCATCAATGGCATTCTCAATAATAATTTGCAGTAATTCAACCATTTGATTTTTATCGACAAGGATTGTCTTATCATTTATTGTTTCATCTATTTTTAACTTAACATCAGCTTTAAAATAACTTTCAAATTTCTGAAGGGAATTTATTAAAACTTCACCAAGTGTGTAGCTTTGTATATTTATCTTTTCTAAGTTTGTTATTTTTAAAAAAGAAGAAGTGAGATTTTTCAATCTTATGATCTCACCTTCCATTGTATTAATATCATCTAAAACTTCCTTTGTGTTATTTAACTTATCTTCATTTATCCTTTTCTTTAGAGCGCTTAGGTTTAGATTTAAAGAACCGATGGGTGTCTTAAGTTCGTGAGCAATTTTTTGCGCAGTATGTGTCCAAACGTTTATTCTTTCATTAAGAATTTCTTTTGTTTGGTCTACTACTTTTACAAAATAAGCATAAGTAAAACCCAAGAAAGATTTATACGGGATGATATGAATATTACCCTTGAACGGTTTACCGTCTTTATAAAATGATAGGTCTTTTTTTGTTTCGATATTTTTGTTAAACGAATAATCAATTGCAGATTTTATTACTTTATTATTTTTCAAAAGATCAGCATAATGCTTTCCTTTTTTTATATTTCTTGTTGTGGTAATTCTATAAAACTGTTTGTTAAAAGCAATGATTTTACCGTTAGGCTTTAGGAATAATAATGCCGAATCATTCTTGTTTATAAAAATCATAAATGTTGTAAACAACATCATCACCTTTGAAATAATTTTGTGGGTTCCTAAAAACAGCAAAAACACTATTA
>CAJXGP010000478.1 GCA_913053915.1 uncultured Ignavibacteriales bacterium
CTAAAGGCGGTGGTTTTAACCTTCAATCGAGACGAATAAACCAAAATAACTCAAATGGGCAGACTTAATTGAAACCTGTTTTAAAACGCAGTACTGTATTTCAATCGATTCTAGCCATTTTGATTCTGATTTTAAATATTTTGACACCTTGAAATTTAAAAAACAATATTTATAACATGTACACTCGTTCCGCAATTGCTCAATTAGGACTACTTTTTAAAGCTTTCCGTGAGTCAAAAGGACTTACTCAATCTGAAGTAGTAAAAGGTTTAAAGTCAGAAGCTAATAGATCCGTAATTGCCCATCTTGAACAAGGTTTAAGACTTCCGCAACCACATGTTTTGAGAGAATTGGGCTTTTTACTAGGTATACCAGAACAATTATGGATTGCGTTTGAGTCAACTGAAATACGATCAAGCGTCAATATGGAACCAGAAAAATCATTATCTATATTTAGACCAAGAATAATTGCTGTATCTGGGATTATGGGAAGTGGAAAGACAACTTTGGCAAAGCAACTTGCACGTGCATTTGGTTATTTATATGTCTCAGAAAGTAGTCGATCGACCCAATACCTTAATGATTTGTTTGAAGATCCAAAACGATGGGCTTTTGAAGTTCAAACTGCGTTTCTTTTTAATAAAGCAAATGAAATAAAATTAGGATATAGGAAAGGGTATGGTCTCGTAATAGATAGAACGCTATCTGAAGATTCAGATGTATTTGCAAAATACTTTTATAGGAAAGGTGATATAGAAAAGAGATCTTATGAGTTGTATACGTCATTTTCTAATTATTTCTTGCAAGAAATACCTCTGCCAGATTTAGTTATATTCTGTGAGTTATCAATTGATAAAGCGATTGAGAGAATTAGAAAAAGAGGTCGTAATGATGAAATATTTCATTCAAGAGAACATCTATTAGAAATTTCAGAATTGTATAATGATTGGATTGAAAAGCATAAGGAGTCAACAATTTGTCACATTGATAGTGGGATTTGGGATTGGCGGGAATCAAAAATATTGCATCAAATAACAAGGGAAATTGAAGAGATTTATACAGATAAAGAATATGTGAGCCAACAATTATCTCTTTTTGATTATGGTAAAAATAAAATAAAGCCTAAGAAAAGTAGAAATAAAATTATAAATGTTAAATTTAAAAAGAAAGTTGAACGTGATTATTTTTTTGGTATCTCAAATAAAATCATTGATCTAAATCCTTTTCCATATCCGTCAGCGTATATAGCCGCCCCTTTTACTGGTGTGGCCGGAGATTCGAATGATGACATTAATGATTTATTTGAACGACCACATGGAACAATTAAACGAGGTCGATTCAAAGATGCACTTCTTGATATAGAGAAAAACTTAATGACCCAAGGTTTTGTAACTGTAATTCCACATAGGGACGTCAATGAATGGGGGAGAATAATATTAAACCCAAAACAAGTGACCTCTATTTGTACGGAACAAGTTTCTCATGTTGATCTGTTTGTTGGCCTGCTAGGCAATAGTCACGGGGCACACTACGAATTTGGAATTGCACGAGGCAAAGGTAAACCCTGCATCATTATCCATTGCAATGAATTAGGTGAATCTTTCATTGCTGAAGGTGTCACAGGTGAAAATGCGTCTGTATTAAGTATATCCGCAAATAAGATAAGCAATATAAGGAAAAGATTCATGGAGGAGGATGTTGTTGAGTTTATTAAAAGGCGTTTTTTATGAGGTGTGTCAATGTTTAGAAAAATAATAATTTGGTATGGAGAGCGTGCTGGGATTCCAAAATATTTTATCCGGGCACTTGTAGCTTTCATTATTTTTTATGGTGGCGCAGCTTTAAATTATCGTCTTAATAGTCAATTAAAAAATAATGAAACCCACACGTTACTAATTGAAGGAATAGCAATATTTGTCGTATTTTTAATTTATATTCTTTTCACCAAATATGTTGATACTGTTTTAGAAGATGTAATGAAAGCTGAGAATTTTAAAAAATCGCAACTTACGTATGCCTATAGCCAGATGGATCAGTTAGTGTCGTTGCAAATTAAAGAGATTAAAAAGCAGACTGAAGCACATGAGGATGATAGAAATAATTTATATGCTATATGCTTAGATAATATGACTAGTATTGTTAAAAATGCATATCAATTTTTTGAGTCACACTATGGTGAGTCTGAGAAAATGGAGGACCGAATAGATTTTGAAGTGACGTTTATGACAAAGTCATATAATGATAAAGGTATAACAATACCCGCATTTGGAAATAGAAAGGGTAGAGCGCCGGTCAGTATGAAAAAAAGAGAAAATAATCCCAACAGATATGAAGGTACAATTACCGCATCATTATATAGAGAGAAAAGGCATTCGATGTGTATCATACCAGACACGAGCCAGTCTCAAGAAGACTACAAAGAATTATATCCGAAACAAAAAGAAAGGATAAAATCGTCAATTGTCCACCCTGTTCTTGATGATGAAAATAAAATGTTGGGTGCGTTAGTGGTACATTGTGACAAACGAGAATTTTTTAAAATTGAAGATAAAAGGTTTTGGAATGAGTTACTTGATATTTATGCAGTGCGAATTGCTCTTGAAAAATCTAGACTTGATTATTATGCGAATCCAGATATACAAAAAAAACTAAACATCATATGGCATGACCCATTTTAACTTTTATTCGGAGTCGAACCTACACAAGCCTTTGATATATTTATATTAATCGTTGCATAAGTATTTGCATCATAG
>CAJXGP010000479.1 GCA_913053915.1 uncultured Ignavibacteriales bacterium
GACTTTTAGCCATTTAAAAACTATAACTTTCGCTTTTCCGCATGCTGCGAGAATTGAAATTTTATGAGCCGAAATTAACGTGTTTTGAGAAACAGCCAACTCTCCTTTACGAATATTTTCACCAAGGTGCCGGATATTCATTCCATCACGAATTTCAATTCCTTCTTTTAATTTCACCCTTTCACCGGTAATCTCAACATCTTCAAGCGGTATAACGGTTGTACAATCTCCCGGTATTTTTCCGCCTGTCATAATATTTACTGTTGTTGAATTTGTAAGTGAATACTCTCTATAATTACCTGCCGGTAGTTCTCCGATAAGTTCCCATTCTCTAACATTGGGGTCAAATTTTACGGCATATCCGTCCACTGCGGAATTATCGAAAAGGGGCTGGTTTGTATCGGCATAAACATTTTCGGATAGAACATAATTCAGAGAATTTAAAAGATTTACTTCAATTATTTCTTTTTTCAATTGATAAGTTGCCGTTTTAATTATTTCAAGCGCTTCGTTATATGATAACATTTTGTTCCTCCTGTTACCGTTTTATTTAAATTCCAATTGTAAATGGAAAATTCATGATCTCAAATTTTAACTTAATATTTCAATTTTATCATTAGTGCAAATTTTTCCGCTGCGAATAACTTTAGCAAAAATTCCCTCGCGTGGCATCACACAATCTCCAACTATAGCAAAGATAGCGCATTTATCGTGACACTTTTTCCCGATTTGTGTTATCACCAATTCAGCTTCATTACCTATTCTAACTTTTGTCCCGATTTTTAAATGCGGAATATCAATAAATTCGGTAGTAATATTTTCGGCAAATGCACCGGGTCGTAATGACGGTAATTTCACACGCATTTTATCGATACTTTCTATTGCAAGAAAACTTACTTGTCTGTGCCATTTACCGGCATGTACATCGCCTTCTATACCCCAATCGGCAATAAGATTTGCAAAGGGAACATTCGATTTCGGAATTCCTTTCTTTTTACTTATTGAAATTGCAGTTATTCTGCCGCTTGTTCGTTTTACCTTTTTTTTCTCTTTTATTTCAAATGATTCTAAAGTTTTCATTTTGTCCCCTCATAAAATGTATAATTTCCGCTTTTACCTCCGGTTTTAGAAAGCAGATGAATATCTTTTATTTTAATTGTTTTTTCAACGGCTTTACACATATCATAAATTGTAAGTGCGGCAACGGAAACAGCCGTAAGTGCTTCCATTTCAATTCCCGTTTTCGAAACGGTTTTTGCAAATGACTTTATTTTTATGTTCTTCGTTTTTTCATCTAATATTAAATTTACATCAACTTTGGTAATGAAAATATTATGACATAAAGGAATCAATTCGGAAGTTTTTTTTGCCGCTTGAATACCGGCTATTTTTGCAACCGTAAGAACATCTCCTTTTTCCAATTTATTTTCCTTAATCAAATCAAAAAGTTTTTCAGAAACAACAACCTCACAGTAAGCTTCGGCAGTACGTAAATTGTCGGTTTTTGCCGAAACATCAACCATATTCGCTTTACCTGTTTGATCTACGTGAGTCAACTTTCCCATTTTTATCCTCCGATTCTTAACATATTATTTTGATCAATTTGAAGCAGTTCTTCTATTTCAGGATGTTTTAGTTTTTTTAGTTGAAGGGAATTAAATATTACCTCTGCTATGTAGTTATCGGAATAATTTTCCGAACGCAAATAATATTTTAAAGAAATTTCTTTATTCTGAGGAGAAAAAAGACAAAGTTTTAAATTCCCCTCCGCAGTAATCCGTAACCGGTTACAGCTATCGCAAAAATGATTTGATATTGAACTGATAAAACTTACCTTTCCTTTACAGCCGACAATTTGAAAATCATTTGCAACATTAATTTTACCGTTTTTTAATTCTCGTAATTCATAATTCAACTCAACAAGTTTTTTTATCCCTTCCGAACTAATAAACGATTCGTCGTTCCAGCCGTTACTGGTAAAAGGCATATATTCAATAAACCGGATATTAAAATCGCGTTCTTTTACAAATTCAACCAAATCAATTATCTCATCATCATTTATCCCTTTCATAATTACCGTATTAATTTTAACGGGTGAAAATCCAAGCTTTTCTGCCAATAGAATTGAATTAAGTACGGTTTTAAATTCATCTTTCCCGGTAATTTTTTTATATTTTTCAGGATTAAGTGTGTCAAGACTAATATTAATTTTATCCAATCCAAGCCGCTTCAATTCGGAAATTTTATTTTCCAAAAGTGTTCCATTAGTCGTAATTCCAAGTTCAAAAGGATAGTTTCTTTTTAACTCTGCAAGCATCCCGAAAAAGGAAAGAATGTTTTTACGGGCAAGCGGCTCACCGCCTGTTAGCCGTATTTTTGTAATTCCAAAATCAACAACAAATATTTTTATCAATCGAATAAGTTCTTCATAATTTAATATATGCTGCATTGTAAGTTTCTCGAATATCTCATTTTCGGGATTGCAATAAATACAATTTAAATTGCATTTATCGGTAAGAGAAATACGAAGATAATTATGAATTCGATTAAATTTGTCTATTAATAATCTCATAAGTTTTCTATAAAATTAGTAATGCTAAGGAAAAAGCTCCTACTTTAAAAAATGATATGAACTGTTCCAATAAGGTAGTCGGCATTATTAATCCGCAATTATATCATCTATCCAGCTAAAAGCAGCCATCATCGAAGGCAATCCGATAGTAGGCAGAGCGAGAATTGCCACTTGCC
>CAJXGP010000480.1 GCA_913053915.1 uncultured Ignavibacteriales bacterium
TTTTTCATTCAATTCCCCTGTAATCACCATTAGAGGCATTCCTGATTGGTTGTTAACCCAAAATTCTGTTGTTCCGCTTAAACAAAGTTTTTTATTTCCTCAAAATTTCGGCGGAATTTTTAGAGATGTATATATTCATCTCACTCCTAATATTTACATATCATCTTTGAATATTTCGGATAAATATGAACCGGATTCCAAACAAGCTAAAATTTCAATTGTATCGCATATTTATAATGAATCAACTAAGAACCTCGTAGATTCAGTTTCAGGCTCATCGGAAATGTTTCTGAAAATCAAAGTATTTCTCCCCACAGGTAAAACTGTTCTTACCTCGTCAACTAATTTTTTTATTGTAAAAAAGAATAACGAAAAAACTATTGCTCAATCAATTAACCTGAAATCACCTGAATTATGGTCACCTTCTGTTCCTCAGTCGTATAAAGTTCAGATTGAACTGTGGAAAGGAAAACAAATTTTAGACAAAACTATCAGAATGCTTGCGGTTTATTCCCTCACCGCCGGAAAAGAGTCTCTCTTACTAAACGGTTCACCATTTAAACTTGCCGGAGTAACTTATGTCCCTTCTTTTGATGGCTATGGTAATATGGCTACCTATTCACAAATGGAAAAAGATATCGGCATGATCAAAAAGTTAGGCTTTAATAGTGTAATGTTCGACAAATCCGTACCGCATCCATACTATTTAAAGTTATGCGAAAAATACGGTCTTTTTGCTTTTATTAGTCTGCCCTTGAATGATATCCCCGAAAATCTCGCACAAAATCAAAATTTTATTAATCGAACCGGAAATTATTTGATAAATTTTATTAAAGCATATAAAAAATATTCTATTGTAGCAGCTATCGGTTTGGGGAGTTCGTATCTGCCGCAATATCCATCTCACATTGCATTAATTAAAAATCTTGCAAAGTTAACGAGGGAAAAAACCGACGTACTCATCTTCGCTTCGTTTACAGATTTTAACATTCCGGAAATTAGCGGGTTAGATATGTATGGAGTTGAACTGTTTAATACTCCTATCAAAAAACAATCGGCTGCAATAAAAACTTTACAGCAAAAATTAGGAAACGGGCGTGTTTTTATCAGCTCCGCTTCTTATACGGAATACGCAGGCAGTACCAACGGATATGTAAATAAGCATTCTATTGAAGCACAAGCAAAATATATGGGTAACTTGATTAACTATGCGGATAATAATGCATTATCGGGTTATTTTATCAACACTATGTTTGATTATAAAGGCTATTATGCCTCGCTTGTCAACGACTACAGTAAAGATAATTTATATAGACTAGGTATTGCCGGGCTAAACCGGAATATAAATAAACTGACCTATAAAGTAGTTTTTTCCAAACTACATAACACCGAAAAAATTACGATTCCTATCGGTAGTAAGCATAATGATGCTCCCATGTCATTCATTATCTTCGGTTTACTTCTTGCGTTGCTGGTGGGAATGTTGGTAAATTCCGGCAGAAAATTTCGGGAAGATACATCTCGTGCTTTATTGAGGCCATACAATTTCTTTTCAGACGTCAGAGATTTGAGGATCATTTCAGGTTTCCATACTACGATGTTGGCTATAACCATTGCCGCAGTTTCGGCTTTAATTACGGCTAATCTGCTTTATTACTTAAGAACGGATGTTGTTTTTGAAAAACTTCTGCTGTCCTTCGGAAGTAGTGCAATTATGGAAATCACCGGCTACCTTGCCTGGCATCCGGTTTTTTCTCTTCTTTGGCTTACAATTGCATTTGTTATATTATTATTTACCGTAACGGGAATTATTAAGCTTGCATCATTTTTTGTACGAAATAGGGTTTACTATTCAAGCGTTTATTTCGCTGTTACATGGTCATTTTTACCCTTGCTGCTATTAATTCCGGTTGGAATAATTTTATATAGGTTTCTCAATATTAATCTGGCAAATTTATACATTTATTTGGGACTGATACTTTTCGGGTTGTGGATGTTTCACAGATTAATAAAGGGAATTTATGTTATATTTGATGTTAATCCGGGCGGTGTTTATTTTTATAGTATTATCATTGTTTTGTTGATATCTATTATCATTTTATTTTATTTTCAAATAACAAATTCCACAATCGACTATATTCTATTTACACTTAAACAATATAAAATTTTAGGATAGTTAAGAAAATTGTATTTATCCAAGTTAGAAATAATCGGGTTTAAATCATTTGCTCAAAGGACAACCGTTTCCTTCAATGAGGGAGTTACGTCTATTGTCGGTCCTAACGGAAGCGGAAAAACTAATATAGTTGATGCTATCAGATGGTGTTTGGGCGAACAAAAAAGCATTACTTTAAGAAGTGATAAAATGGAAAATGTCATTTTCAACGGTACCAACAGTAAAAAACCGATGGGGATGGCTGAGGTTTCTTTAACTATTCAAAATAACAAGGGGATATTACCCACAGAGTATTCCGAAGTAACCATTACCCGCCGTATTTTTCGCTCGGGGGAAAGTGAATATCTGCTAAACAAAAATATTTGCAGATTAAAAGATATTACTAATCTTTTTATGGATACGGGCATGGGATCTAACGCATATTCCGTTATCGAATTTAAAATGATAGAAACAATTCTCAGTAATAAAGCCGATGAACGACGCACTATGTTTGAAGAAGCTGCCGGGGTTAATAAATATAAACTTCGCAGAAGACTTGCACTGAGGAAATTAGAAGAAGTAAAAT
>CAJXGP010000481.1 GCA_913053915.1 uncultured Ignavibacteriales bacterium
AAAGCCGTTGTAAAGAGAATAACCCGTTGATGGATTGCCAGTGTAACAGTAAATTTTCCCGGTTTTAAAATTGGAAACATATATCACAGTACCATCGCCGTTAACTGCTATAC
Organism: uncultured Ignavibacteriales bacterium; assembly: GCA_913053915.1. Next base: position 114 of record CAJXGP010000481.1, read on the forward strand.
CTCTGTATGAACCAGGTTCGGGAAGAGTAATCTTAAATATCGGTTGACCGGCAAAATTTGTTTCCCAATCGTCAGGGGCTTCTTTAATTCCTTTATAAATCCATACTTCACCCGCGTGAGTGGAATCTTTATTTACAGTTACGTAAATCCTACCGTTTTTGTCAATATCTATTGCCCAAAGCGAGTCGGCATTTGTCTCTAGTCTGTAAGGAGCCGAATCGACAGAATCAGTGCCTAATTTAAATACTAAGATGTTTCTTGCTGGATCATTATCGGCAACGTAAATTAAGGAATCGGGAGTAGCAACAAGATCAAGCGCGTAATTCAAGGGTACCGATGCAAAGCCATACTCCCAACTTCGTATATAGCCGGGTATGTAAGGGATATTACCCATTTTCCCTTTTGCCGAATCTGCGTTAGAATAACCTACAAGATAATTATTTAAACCGTTTCTTGTCATTACTAGTGCAACGAAGGTATTTTCGTGGATAACACCAACACCTATTGTATTATCTCCAGTACCGTTTGCGCTATTGTCATAAGTGGAATAATCAGTTTTCCAAACGCCGTTAAATTTTTGCGCAAATGATTGCCCGGTAAAAAGAAAAGTACCTATAAGAAAAATAATGGTATATATTCGATACATATTAACCTCTTTTGTAAATATCCATGGAAGATATTTTAAACGTTGTAAATTTTTATGCTAATGTCAAGGAAATTACTTGGTAACCCTTATAAAAATAATTAATTAGTACATGATTATGCGGATATAAGCATAATTATGTAAAAGTTTGCCTTTCGTATCTTTCTAATTCAATCTTTATTATAATTAGTGTCTGTCTCTAAAGTCCAAAAAGAAAAACATTATAATAATTCAGCGAGTAAAGAAAAAGTTGATCTAATTAACCTAATCAAATCCCAAATTATAATGTAGTAAAAAACAAAGTTTTAAACTCAAATCCCAATTTATAATCAATTAGTTACTTATTGTTTATCCACACAATTAATTTTTACTTTACTTTTTTATAGATAGAGTTAAAAATTAAATTTAGTTCTTTAGCTTCTTGCCATAATAGTTTGCCATCCTCTTTTAATTTTGGGACAGCCACTATTTGAAGTGTTCTCATTAATTAAAAATTAGATTCATCTATCCACCTGGTAATTTGCCACTTTTGAGTTAAAGGATTCTTTCGAAATGACATATTGACTCTACCGTTGAGTATAATAACATCGGTTGGAGAAAAAGTAATAGTCAAATTGAAACCTCTTATAACAGTAGCTGCTAAAGAATCCTCCGTGGATAAAACGACGTTATTCCAAATCAAATCCAGCCGTTGCACATTTTGAAACAACCCATAGGTAGTTTTCATTTCTTCATTTCTTCCCCAAGAAACATCATATCCTTGGTCATAATCATGATAAGTAAAAACATAATTGTTGCTAATTAATTTTCCATAAATTGTAGTATCCTTAAAAGTATAGGCATATTTAAAATTTTTAAAAACACCCTGCACGGTTTTTAGATTGGATAAAACAGAGCCGGCCGAGCCCGAACTTATATCAAGTGCAGGCGAAAAAGGATTTTCACACCCACTCAAAACCAGGATAAAAGGAATAAAAGTAAATAGTATTTTAAATTTAACTTTAATAAAACCTCCCTTTCAGCTCACTCCAAGTAGGCAAGCTGCTGTTTTTAGAGTCTTGCCAATAATAGATACTCCATACCGATCTGGAATCGATAGTCATTTTAAATTGTAAATCACCTTGATAATTATTAGGTATACTTACATCATTATTTGGAACATTAAGAAAATATGAAGCGGTGTAAATCAAACTATCACCCATTGGGCTTGTAGAAACATTTGAGAATTTAAGAACGATCGGTAAATTTCCAGTTACTCTAGATATCATATTATTGAAATATTGTTCTTCATTTTTTTTATTCCATCCGTAAGAAAAAGACGGGAATTTGGAGATGGCCCCGGTAGATGGGATAAAGACAAACTTCTTTGCCGTAAATGCCGAATCGGAAAAACATGCTAAATAATTCTGTACATTTTTATCTTTTAATGAATTAATCAAATTTTGGATAACAATCTCCGGAGTTACAGCTTGTTGAAAATCCGCTCTGGGTTGATTAGGCAAAGCAGCTTTTCTTGTCGTAAACATATCGCACCCGCTTAGAAATAATAAAAATGATATGACGATAAGTATCTTCATTTTCTAGCAATTATAATAATTCTTTCTGAATCTTTTAAGTCAAAAGCATTACCTCTAAAATTTCCGAACTCATACAAAATCTTGAAACCTGTTTCTGAAATTATTTTTTCTATTTCGACTTTATCATAAAGTCTTACAGATTCCAGATATTGTTTTTTACCATTTTTATTTTCGATTGATATTTTTTTAATTACCCTGTTTCCTTCAATACTTCTGTGCTGGGTTATCATTCCACCCGGCAGATTTTCAACTGTAACAGGTATTAAATTATTTCGTACAAAAACCGAATTAAAATAATCCAGTATAAAATAACCGTTTTTTTTAGTATAAACTTCAAATTTTAAATTGTACAGGAGAACTCATGGAAACTAAACTATTAAAATCAATTGATTTTAAGTCTTTAA
>CAJXGP010000482.1 GCA_913053915.1 uncultured Ignavibacteriales bacterium
TTTAACGAAAAAATAACCGAAGGAATTTTATTTACCGATCAATATCAGCTTGTAATGTCACAGCTCTATTTCGTACATGGGTTGCATGAAAAAACGGTACGATTCGATCATTTCTTCAGAAATTATCCTGATTATGGAATACATAAAGCCGGCTATTGCGTAAACGCAGGCTTGGAATGGTTTATTGATTGGATGTTAAATTCAAAATTCGGTAAAGAAGAGATTGATATACTGAGGAGTCAAAAAAGTAGTACAGGCAAACAATTATTTCAAAATGATTTTTTACAATGGCTGAAAAACGCAGGCAATTTTGATCAACTTTCGATAAAGGCAATACCCGAAGGAAGAATTGTTCACCCTAATGTGCCCCTCACAATTGTAGAAGGACCTATGGCAATTGCCCAAATAATAGAGACTGCTTTGTTAAATCAATTAAATTATCAAACTCTCATCGCAACAAAAGCTTCCAGAATATTTGAAGTAGGAAGAAGACAATTATTACTTGAATTCGGCGCACGCCGGGCACATGACAAAGGCGCTATTGCCGGAGTCAGAGGCGCCCTAATCGGCGGCGCGCACTTTTCTTCCAATGTGGGAATTTCGCATGCTTTGGGCTTCCCTCCAAAAGGTACACATGCACACAGTATGGTTCAACTTTTTATTACTTTGGGAATGTGCGAACTGGATGCATTCCAAGCCTTCGCAGATTTATATCCTGATGATTGTATTTTTCTGGTTGATACGGTAAATACACTTGAAAGCGGTGTTCCGAATGCTATTAAAGTATTTGAAAAATTAAGAAAAAAAGGTCATAAACCTGCCGGTATCAGAATGGATTCGGGTGATTTGGCATACTTAAGCATAAAAGCTGCTAAAATGTTGAATGATGCAGGATTTCCTGATGTTAAAATTGTACTATCTAACGAACTGGATGAAATGAATCTCTGGCAGATTATAACACAAATAATAGAGGAAGCCCCTAAAAGTGGAATGGATTCTGAAAAAATAATTAAAAGGCTGGCATACGGCGTAGGAACCCGATTGATTACTTCATCAGGTGATCCTTCTTTGGGCGGTGTCTATAAATTGGTTTCCGTTAAAAACGACGATAAATGGATACCTGCAATTAAAATCTCTGAAACTCCCGAAAAAATACCTAATCCAGGCAACAAAGCAGTTTGGCGAATTTATGATAAAGATAGTAAAGCCACCGCCGATTTGATAGGGCTCGAGAATGAAAATCCTCATGAATATAAAAAACTTAAACTTCATCATCCTTCCGATCAAACAAAAGTAAGAATTCTGGATAAGTTAAACATATCCAAAATTGAACCTCTTCTTGTTAATATAGTAAAAAACGGAAAGCCGGTGTATGATTTTCCTCCAATAGTGGAGATTAGAAAGGTGAGACTCAAAGATATCGAAGCGTTGGACTCAGGTGTAAAAAGATTAATTAATCCGCATAAATACCATGTTTCACTTACCCAAAAATTATGGGAGCTCAAACAAAATTTAATAACAAATATGAAGTAAGTTACCTCTCATTTTGAACTAAAGATTCTTCGTCACACCGTTTTGCTATAATAGCGGTAAAAATTACTTTTTGAACAATCTCCTGCAAGATAACAATATTCCGTCATTTCTTTGCAAAACAAAAAAATCCATTACTCACATTTCTATTGAGCATTATCACAAATCAATATTAACTCTTTTATACCGGGGTTATTTGTGAACAGGATTATTGCTTAATTAAATTTTTTTTTCTATTATTCGACTGTTTAAGTTTATTAGTCGAAATTATAGGATAAAAATTGACAGGCCGGTTATCAAATAAAAAAGAGAAGTCCATCATTGAAGCTGCAAGAAAACGATTTGCACATTATGGATTTTCAAAGGTTACTATGGAAGAGATTGCGACGGACGTAGAGATGGGTAAAGCTTCGCTTTATTATTATTTCACCACAAAAGAAAGATTGTTTCAGGCAGTTATTGCCGTCGAGCAACAGGAATTTGTTCGTGAAGTTGAATCAATTCTTCAAAAAAATATTTTAGCTGCACAAAAGCTTCACGAATATGTAGGGAAAAGATTAAGATATTTCCAGGAGCTTTTAAATCTCGGCACACTTAGTGTCCACTCCTTTTTCAACATTAAATCTGTTTTTAAGAAATCTTTTAACAATTTTGAAAAGCAGGAACTTCTTCTTTTAACGAGGATCCTTTCTGAAGGCCGAGCAACTAAAGAGTTTAATAATAAATTGCCTAAAGAAACCGCAATTGTTTTGCTTCACATACTGCAAGGATTAAGATTACGAACCCTCAAAAAGATAAAGGGACAGCAATTAGATGAAAAATCTTATAAAAATCTTCAAAAAGAAATGACTTTAGCAATTGATATTTTCATTAAAGGAATTAAACGTTAGAAATTTGAAAAATCATTTAATAAAAGGATAATATTTGATGGAAAACAATGTAAATGACAATGTAGATAAAAAAGTTAATAATGTTCCGTTGTACCGTAAAAAAAGTGTATTGATACCATTCTTTATAATTTTAATTGCAGTGATCGGAGCGGCTTATTGGTATATCAAACAATTGGAATATGTTTCTACCGATGATGCATTTATCGATGGTAATAAACTGGAAATAAGTGCAAAAATACTTGGACGAATTGCAAAGCTGACTGTTGATGAAGGTGATTCGGTAAAACAAGGACAACTGCTCGTTAAATTGGGTT
>CAJXGP010000483.1 GCA_913053915.1 uncultured Ignavibacteriales bacterium
CAGTATACAAGTAAACAGGATATAGTGGAAATGCATGGAAAAACAGTCGGTGAAATAATAAAAAATCTTTCAACAGAATATGCACAATTAAATAAACATCTTTATGATGATAAAGGACAGTTAAGAAGCTATATAAATATTTACGTAAATGATGAAGATATACGTTACTTAAATAAAGAAGATACCAAGGTTGAAGAAAAAGACACGATAAGTATTATCCCTTCAATCGCAGGCGGGGTTGAAGTTTTGGAAGAAGTAGCTCCCCTAAAGGTGAAGTCGGGAGATATAAAATTGACAAATGAAGAAATTCTTCGATATAGCCGTCATTTAATTATGCCTGAAGTAGGAATGAAGGGACAAAAAAAATTGAAAGCTGCCGCTGTCCTTATGATTGGAGCGGGCGGATTAGGTTCGCCACTCGGTTTGTATTTAACCGCCGCAGGTATTGGGAGATTAGGAATTGTCGATTTTGATGTTGTCGATCTAACTAATTTGCAGCGTCAACTATTGCACGGTATTGATGATGTCGGAAAATCAAAACTGAAATCGGCAAAAGAATCACTTCAGAAAATTAATCCGAATGTCAAAATTGAAACGTATGAAACCAGACTTACTTCGGAAAACGCTTTAGATATTTTAAAAGACTATGATGTAATTGTTGACGGCACCGATAATTTCCCTACAAGATATTTAGTGAATGATGCTTGTGTACTTTTAGGTAAACCTTATGTCTACGGAAGTATTTTTCGATTTGACGGACAAGTTACAGTGTTTGATCCTAAACAAGGACCTTGCTATCGTTGTTTATATCCGGCTCCCCCGCCGCCGGGTTTAGTTCCTAGTTGTGCCGAAGGTGGAGTGCTGGGTGTTTTGCCGGGAATTATCGGTTCTCTTCAAGCGCTTGAAACCATTAAATTAATTATCGATAAAGGGAATTCTTTAATCGGAAGGCTCATATTATTTGATGCGTTGAAATTTAAATTCAGTGAACTAAAATTACATAAAAATCCGGATTGCCCTATTTGCGGAGAGAATCCGTCTATTCATGAGTTAATTGATTATGAAGAGTTTTGTGGTATCATTCCTCTTCATGATGAAACCGGTAATTTGGCTGATACAATTACCGTGCAAGAGTTAAAAGAGAAACTAGACAATAATGAAGATATTTTTATCCTTGATGTACGTGAACCTCACGAATATGAAATAAATAATTTAAATGGATATTTAATACCGCTAAATGACCTGGCTGATAGAATTAATGAACTGGATTCTTCCCGCGAAATTATAGTACACTGTAAAAGGGGTAGTAGAAGTGCTAAAGCAGTACAATTCCTAAAACAGGCGGGCTTTAAAAAAGTAAAGAATCTCGGCGGTGGAATTGATGCTTGGGTTGAGAAAATAGATAATAATATGCCTAAGTACTGATAGCAATTATTCTAAAAATACTTTCAAATGAATGTATATCCATGTTGTTTTGTTGAATGTTGCTGCATGTTCATGTTAAAAACACCGGAAGCGATCAAATAACTAATAAGGAGTTATTGATCGCATGTCTTGCCGATAAGGCATGCTTCACCCGATGAATCGGGTACTTAATGAAAAATGTGTAATCGGACAAAATTATGAAACGTTCTACCGGCCTTCTTTGCTTATTGGGTTGATTGAATACAGGGGAATAGTAATTTAATTGTTTCTGTTTTAAATACCCGGTTTATCGCTTATAAAGTAAATTTTTGATATATTTATTTCTAATATATTCCATAAAACAAAGTAAGCAAAATTATGGCAGATAAATCAAAACTTTGGTATCTTGAAAATTTTAATCTTCTTAAAGGATTAGATGAAGCAAATATGAAAAAGTTAAATGAGATTACAACCATGGAAGATTTTCATAAAAACCAACCGATTTATTTTGCCAGAGAACCATCTAACTCCATTTTTTTCTTAAAGAGGGGAAGAGTTAAACTCACGAGAAATTCACCGGATGGGAAAGAAATGATATTGGGGATTGTTAATAAAGGTGAGGTTTTCGGTGAGCTTGCTTTTTTGGATGAGGAAGAAAGGACCGACTTTGCTATTGCCATGGATGATACCTTAATTTGTGCAATTAACAAAAACGATTTTAAAAAATTTATTGGTAAAAACCCCGAGCTTAATTTGAAACTTACCAGATTGATCGGGCTTAGATTAAAACGCTATACGGAACGAATAGAAGAACTGGTATTTAAAGATGCTTCGCAAAGGATTATCTCTTTTTTGTTAAGGTTAGCTAAGGATAACGGAAGACAACTGGGAAACGAAAATTTCGTAAAACCTTTTCTTAAACATCAGGATATTGCTGAATTGACCGCTTGTTCCAGACAGACGGTTAATGCGGTTTTAACGGAATTAAGAGAACAAAATATTATTCATTTCGATAGAAAAAAATTGGTTATCAAAAATAAAGCTGAATTAGAAAAAAGAAGCCGGTAATTTTTTTATTTGTCTGCATCACGACATTATCCTTTGTTCCCTTCCCTTATTTTTATGATAAAAAAATGAAACTTACTTTATATATTAGGAATAAATGCTGTTCATGTGATCGTGTGATTAATCATATATCCGATTTAATAAAAGATAAAACCTTTATTGAATTTCAAATTAAAAATTTGGAAGATAATCCTGTCCCCGGATTAGTTATAGTCCCTGCCTTGTTTATCGATGATGAGCTCTATGTCTATGGCGATATTA
>CAJXGP010000484.1 GCA_913053915.1 uncultured Ignavibacteriales bacterium
ATTATTTCCCGCATATTCTACATCAGCTCGTTCAATGTATGGGTGTCTTTCGAATCTATCTTTTATATCTCTTAAAGTTAATCCCTCATCCTTAGATAAATCTTCCAGCCTTGTGAATTTCCTATAACTTTCTTTTGAAAGAATTTTATTCCCCACTATTTCAATCATATCAATTTCCCTTTTTTTCTTTGTTTGGTTATTTGAATAGATCAAAAAAATTAAAATAAAAATTAAACCTATAAAAACTACAGCGCCTAATTTTGAGCTTCTTATCTCATTCATTGAACTTTTTAAATTCTATCAGTTTAGTTATTAAGTTATTAAAAATCAAAAATTATTTTATTTATTCGTGTTCTCATAACTTAAAAAATTCAAATTAATTCTACTCTGTTGAATACACTTTATCCCACACTATTTTCTTTTAATAAGCCGACAAACTTTTCTCCATAAGTCCATATATCTCCCGCTCCCATAGTGATTATAATATCGCCTTTTCTTTTAATTTCATTCAGAGTTTGCGAAATATTATTTTTATCTTGAACGTAAATGACCTGTTTATGCCCAAATTTTTTTGCTGCTTCGGCAATCAACTTACCGGTAATTCCTTCAATCGGTTCTTCTCGAGCAGGATATACATCCGTACAAATAAAAACATCGGAATTAAGAAAAGATCTTCCGAATTCTTGGTAAAAATCCTTTGTACGTGAAAACAAATGAGGTTGGAAAACTGCAACCAATCTTCTATTCCAACCGGCTCTGATTCCCGATAATGTTGCGCTTATTTCAGTAGGATGATGCGCATAATCATCGATTACAAGTATTTCTTTATTATACTTTACCTCAAACCTTCGATACACACCGGAAAAAGATTCCAATGCTCTTTTAATAGTTGTAAAGTTAATGCCTAGTTCTTTGGCAACACAAACCGCTACTAATGAATTTTTCACATTGTGAACACCTGGTATTCTCAATGTAATTTTCCCTAATTCTTCACCGTTATATTTTACGGTAAACGTACTTGAGAATTCGAAATGAACGATATCTACAGCACGAATATCAGCTTGAGTTGTTAACCCATACGTAATTATTTTTTTATTTATCTCCGGAATAATATCCTGCAATGCAGGTTCATCCAAGCATAAAACTACGAAACCATAAAATGGAACCTTATTGGCAAATTCAATAAATGCCGATTTGATATCTTCCAAATTTTTATATGTATCCAGATGTTCACTTTCCAATGTGGTAAGAGCGGCAATAGTGGGAGTTAGTTTAAGAAACGTTCTATCAAATTCATCGGCTTCAACTACGATAAATTCGCCGTTTCCTAATCTGGCATTAGTACCGCCCAAGCTGCTCAACTTACCGCCGACGATGATCGTCGGATCAATTTTGCCTTCTGTTAAGGTTAATCCCACCATTGAGGTGGTAGTAGTTTTTCCATGAGTTCCGGCAATTCCTATACCGTATTTCATTCGCATAACCTCTGCCAACATTTCAGCTCTTTTGATAATCGGAATTTTACGTTCTACGGCTGCCTTAACTTCAGAGTTATCGAGTGTAACTGCGGAAGAATAAACCAACACATCGACATCGGCTAAATTATCCGGAGAATGCCCCTTATATATTTTAATTCCTAAACTCGACAAGCGTTCTGTAATATCTGTCATAACCTTATCTGAACCGGAAACCTTAAAGCCTTGATTAAGAAGAATTTCCGCAATTCCGCTCATACCAATCCCGCCTATTCCTACAAAATGCACTTTTTTAATATTTTTAAACATCTATTTGCCTTCTAATTTTTGTTTTAGAAGTTGAAAAATTTCTATCAATTCTTGTTGATTTTCGTAATCATATATCCTTACGATAATGCGTCTTTTTCTATCCCTTATCTTAATTCGTACTAAACGGAATGCCTTATTTTTATGCTTTCCTTTTTCTTTAGAAATCTTGATTGAAGAAATCCTGTTCAATTCAAATGACTTTCTTTTATTCCGGCTAACAAAAGAGATGGTATTATCAGAAATTTCAAGATACTTGTTTACGTATAAATTATACAATAGACCTATCAAGGAACTTGAAACAATAATTGCAAAAAAATAAATTATCGGATCATTTATTATTAACTTAAATGAATCTTCCACAAATTCTCCTCGTATCATAACATATAATATGAACACAACGAAGTAAATTATAGTCGATTGGTAATAAAACGACATATTGTATTTGAATCTTTTTTTCATATTTAAGTCATGCTCATTCATTACGAAACCGTCATTTCAATTGCTCTTTTTGCTATTATCTCGGTTGCTTCAGGCTTTCCCAACAATTTGGCATTTTTCGCTATTTCCAGCCGTTTTTTTTCATCAAAAAGCAGTGCATCAATTGTTTCGATTAATTTACAATCAACATCTTTGTTATCCAACAATATCGCAGCATTTTGCTCCGACAATGATTTTGCATTAAAATATTGATGATTTTCCGCTACGTTCGGTGATGGAATTAATATTGAAGGGATGCCAAACGCCGTAAGTTCAGCTATGGTGGTTGCACCTGCTCTGGCAACAACAATATCAGAGGCTATATAGGCTTCATTTATATTGTCGATAAAAGATTTCACTATCACCTCATCCGATGAGAAATATTTATACTGTTTAAAATAGATATCACCTGTTTGCCAAATAATTTGAATATTTTTTTGCAACATGTTTTTCAGAGAA
>CAJXGP010000485.1 GCA_913053915.1 uncultured Ignavibacteriales bacterium
AGAATTAGACGCCGCTAGTGCTGCAAGTTGACCAACATCACTAGCACTTAACGCTAACTGTAATGTCATAGAACCATTGTTATATGAACCTTTGAATTTCTTGGTTCCGCGATCAGCTAACGGGTTATGTGTAACAAGGTTGTAAACCTTGCCATACTCGCCTGCGTCCGTAATTTCACCAATAAGATCGAATGATTTAGCTTGGAAACCAGCTAAATCATAAGTTGCGGGAGCGGTTGCGATCCCGATAGTTGTACCTGCACTTGTTTGAACTGGCATGTTTAAATCTCCAATTAATTAATCACACTAAATCTTATACTCAGTATGTGTATAAAATGTGTTTCGTTTTCCATCATTGACTCTAATGATGTAGTTCTTATTCTTACTTTTTGGTTATTAAAAGTAAGCTCTAAGCCTTTATTGAAACCAGCCATAAAAACATCACTTGTTTTTAAGCCAGGCCACTTTGTTTTTACTTTTGGCGTATTGATATTTATTTGATAAATTACAAATACAATATAGTATTAATTTAATTTTTTTAAAATTTAAAATAAATGAACGGTTGGATAGCAGCGGATTTCACTTGAATAACCAGCCAAATAACCGCAGTTAACAACAAAGCCTGACCGATAAGAGGTATTTTTGCCAATAAATTCTGTGTTTTTATTTCAATTGATTTAGGAATAAAATGTAATATATAACCAATAATCATTATGAAAAAAACACTTTTATAGCCCGAAATAAATTGCATTAAAACTTCGCCGTGAAAGAAGGTAAAAATCTGACTGAGCATATCACCTACGTCGGTCAAGGAATTTGCTCTAAACAACAACCAAGCAAAAGCAACTAAATGGAAGGTAATAAATACTTGAAATACTTTTAAAAATTTTGAGTTTCCTATTCCCAATCTGTTATAAAATTTTCTTCTATATTTTTTAGTAAAAAGAGAAACAACCATATACAGACCGTGGACAGTTCCCCAAAGAATAAACATCCAGCTAGCACCGTGCCATAAACCGATTAGAGAAAATGTAATCAATAATGCAAGGGCATTACCGTAAATTCTCCAATTTCTAAATTTCATTTGCAGAGGCTTGAATAGGTAATCTAAAAGCCAGGTAGATAGTGAAATATGCCACCTTCTCCAAAATTCCGATATACTTTTGGCTTGATAGGGAGAGTTAAAATTGTCCATCAATCTAAAACCTAATAACAGCGCTATACCGATAGCCATATCGGAATAACCCGAAAAATCGGCATAGATTTGAAGCGTATATCCATATATTCCCAATAAATTTTCCAGTCCGGTAAATCTTAACGGTGATTGAAACACACGGTCGACAAAATTTAAACTGATATAATCGGCAATAACAACTTTTTTAAAAAGCCCGGATATTATTAAATATAACGCCAGTCCTATTTGTGCTTTGCTGATTTTGACTTCTTTTTTTATCTGAGGTAAAAATTCCGTTGCTCTGTCGATAGGACCTGCAAGAAGGTTAGCAAAGAATGAAATGAATAAACTAAAATATAAAAAGTTTTTTTCGTATTCCAAATTATCCCAGAATACATCAATAATGTAACTTAGCGCCTTAAAAGTATAGAATGATATCCCTATCGGTAAAAAAATATCTACTGCAGTAAGATGCCCTACCTTAAAATTATTAATAATCTCTATGAAAAAATTAGTGTACTTGAAATAACCCAATAATAGAAGATTAGCTGTAACTGCTGCTATAAACCAAAACTTTCTCTTTGAATAAATTGAGCTGGTGCCGATAAGAATACCGAAGAAGTAATTCATTGTAGAAGACACCAACAATATTAAAAAGAAGACGCCGCTTATTTCATAATAAAAGAAAAATGAAAAGATAAGAAGTAAAGCTACCCGGGCGTTTCTATTGTGTATAAAAATTCTATAAAAAATTAATAATGCAAAGAATAGGAATAGAAAAAGACTAGTGGAAAAAAGAAGGGGGTTATATTTATCAAACGTAAAAATTTGTAAAAGTTTATTGAAATCAATTCCGTTAAACATCAAAACCCCAGACGATCACGTTATTTAGAATTAGATAAATCTTCATATGTTTATATTTCCGATTATGCCTGTATTCATATCGCGGCAAGTCGCAATTATAAATTAAGGCTTCTACAAAATTAAATATTTAATTATTTTGTCATTTCGACCGAAGGAGAAATCTCTAAATATACTCTTTAAGGAGGTGTGATAAGTTGTTCTATCCAACCCCCTAAAGTTATTCTATTCCATTCCCTAAGCGGAAGATTTCTCACCCACAAAGCGGGTTCGAAATGACAGAAACTTTATTTTTCAGAAACTCTATTATAAACAGTAAAAAATTTCTTTATCCTGTGTAATAAAAAAAGATTACACTGGATAGGCAAAAAAAATAAAGATTTAACTGACAATACTGTTATGATTATCTAATGGAGTTAACCTAATTGACCTAATCAAATTCCAAGTTATGGTGTACTAATAAACAAATGAATTCAAATAATACATTATTTTTCCTTGCATTTCAAATCCACTAATTTTTGCAAACCGCCGACATTTTTTAACCTTAACACTTCAACACTTTTGAACCTTATATTGTAAGATTTTTCAATAGCAAGGATAACATTAATATGATTAAGCGAATCCCAACCCGGAATTTCATCGGCTCGAGTTTTATCTTTAATTTCAAAATCATCCAAA
>CAJXGP010000486.1 GCA_913053915.1 uncultured Ignavibacteriales bacterium
ATTAATAAAGTAATTTAAGTTGATCGCCATTGAAAGTAAGCCGTTAAAACGCCTGATTTCTCGTATTCCGGTCACGCAACGTACGAATTTAAGATGTTGTATGAAATTATCAACACAAACAATAAATCTCACCCTAAATGAGGTAGTTCCTAGAATATCATTCTGAGGAGCGCTGCGAAAAAGAATCTTTGATTTCGATTGGAAAGGAGACTCTTCACTTTTTACCTGAGGTAGACAGGCAGTCCGGAGTGACAATTTCTTGGAGTTGAGTTTGTATATATTCAATTAACTTTCACAAAGGCACTTAAGTTATGAGCTGTTTTAATACTGTTTATTAAAGAACTTTATTTACCAACCGTTTCAATGATTTTTAATGAATAAAATCCGGTGGACAACTTGAATAAAATAATTATAATATTCTTTTAATTAATATATAAAAATTCTGCGATGTTTCAATTTTAATAATAACGATTAAATAGGAACTTCTCTCCGTTTTGGCCGATTTTTGCAGCTTTTTTTCGTTTTTAGTTGGAAGCCGGGAAAGCTTCATTATACTTTAAAATAGTCCGTCCAAAAGGAAAACTAAATCGAACAGAAGGATATTTTTCCACCTTTTTATTCCAGGGGTATATCGTTATAAAGCGAATCATCCTTAATAAATCTTATCCCGTTCTTGTTAAGTGAAGTTAAAATTCTTTTAGCTTTTATGAAAGTGTTATATCTATATTGATTAAACAGAGGACTGGATTTGTCAAGACTTGTAATTAAAACGCGCCCTGCATAATGAGCGGAAGCATTTATAAATTTATCGTTACCAATATATAAGCCGACATGAGTAATATGATCTTTAGTACCGTTTTTACCTTTTTGACCGAAAAACAGTAAATCACCAGGTTGAAGATTTTTGAAACCGCGTTTAGAGTTAACAAAATCACCTACATTAATTTGTTGTGAAGCATCTCTCGGTAATATTACACCGTGAAGAAAATATAAAGTTTTTGTAAATCCACTACAATCGAAAGCTTTCGGTGATGTACCTCCCCAGAGATAGGGAATTCCCATAAATTCTTTTGCAGTAGAATATAATTTTTTGAATGTCACCGAAGTATTGTTCATCCAATCGTTATAATTTTTGAAAGCAGTAGAAGGAACATAAGCAGTTCTTCCATCAGGATACTTCACTTTATAATATTTATTCTTTTTTGCTATCACTTCAAGAATATCACCTTCAACTAAATCTGAAACGACTTGTGAATTTTTCGTCGGTTCGGAATATGAAAAACCATAAACGTTTTGATAAATTACTTTCTTGCTTTTCTTCCATGCATTTAAGTCCATTTTAGTCATGGGAGTTATATATGAATGCTCTATCCATGCAATATAATTATCGGGTGTCTGAACACGATACCAATCGCCTTTTTTATTTTTCTCAAGAATACGTAAAGGAGTTCCGAGTAAAGCTTGAGTTGCTAATTCCGCATAATCATGCGCCTGCGTTCTTAAATTAGCGACGGATAGGTGTATCATTGCATAGATTGTATCCCCTAAATTTTTTGAGGGCAGCAGTTCAATATTATCTTGCACTTTGATATTTTTATATTTCAAACTTTTTAAAATCCATAATTTGGCTTGAGATACATTGGTTTTCCCTATCAAATTAATATTACCACTATTATATAAAGCATTTACATCAAATATTGCAGTTCTTTTATCAGGTGCAAATTTCTCCTTTGCCTGGGAAATATAATTTTTTACTTTATCTATTGAAGTGGCGGTATTGGTACATCCGGCAGTTATTACGACTATAATGAAGAACAAAAAAATCTTTTTCATATAAATCCTATTTAATTATTCAAATGGAATAAAAAACTATATTAATTTGATAAAATTTTTAATTAATTGCCAATTTTAATTTTAGACTAATAAATTAATAACTGCGTTATTTTTAGTTTAAAAAATTTTTGTTAATTAGCTTACCGATAAAACCGAATTAAATTGTTATATTATCAGGAATAAATTTTAGTTTAATAAATCAGATCGGCAAACTTTAGATAATGATACTAATAACACCGGCAACCGCATTTTTTATCTTATTATTTCCTTTAGCTGCACTTAAATTATCAGAACATTATCACAAACTTTATTTTGTACACCCTTTATTCACCGAATCAATTTTACCCAACGCTAAATTAAGATTTAATTTTGAATTTACAAAGGGAAATAAAAGCTATATGAAAACTAAATCAACCGGCATTGAATATAAATGTAGTTTTAAATTAATTGGAAATATCAGAGTCTTTTAAGTTAAAGATATGTCTCAATCAATTCCAAATAATACAAGCGAGGCTAATATGTCAAAAATTCAGATAAATACTTTACCTAAAATCGAAATGCCTAATTGCAACACACCAAAAATACTTTCCGGTCAAAAAGCATTAGTTACCGGGGCAAATTCCGGAATAGGAAAAGGAGTTGCAATTGAGTTGGCAATAGCGGGCGCGGATGTGGTTGTTAATTATGTAACCAATCCTGATTCCGCAAATGAATTAGTTGAGGAATTAAAACGATACGGTATCAAATCATTCGCTTATAAAGCAGATGTCGGCCATGAAGATGAAGTAATCGGAATGTTCCAAAAAACTATTCAAGAATTGGGGACCATTGATATATTAATTAATAATGGAGGAATAAGTCAGCGTTCATTTGCTATTG
>CAJXGP010000487.1 GCA_913053915.1 uncultured Ignavibacteriales bacterium
GTAGGTACCGGATTAATAGGCGGTACTTTATTAAGGCAAATTTTAAATCAGAAGAAATTCTTAATTGATGAATATGCTTTAACAGTTAACGTAATCGGCTTGGCGAACAGCCGAAAAATGTATGTTGATGAAGAAGGTATTGAGCCTTCAAAATGGGAAGATATTCTTAATTCAAAAGATGAAAAGACAAATTTAGATGAGTTTATCAATAAGGTAAAAAAATTAAATTTACCCAACGGTATTTTTGTAGATTGCACAGCCAGCGATCAGGTAGTAGTAAAATATAAAGAGATACTCGATGCAAGTATTTCTATAGTAACCCCCAATAAAAAAGCAAATTCAGGAAGTTATGATTATTATATGTTATTAAAGCAAACAGCTTTAAAACATAATGTAAAATTTTTATATGAAACTAATGTAGGCGCAGGTTTACCGGTTATAAGCACAATTAAAGACCTCGTATCCAGTGGCGATCATATCTTAAAAATTGAAGGAGTACTCTCCGGAACTTTAAGTTATATTTTCAATTCATTCGAAAATGGTAAACTATTCAGTGAGATAGTAAAAGAAGCTAGGGAGAAAGGATATACCGAACCGGATCCGCGTGAAGATCTTAAAGGTATTGATGTAGCTAGAAAATTATTAATACTTGCTCGTCAAGTCGGCTTGAAAATGGAATTAAGCGATATAAAAGTTGAAAATCTGGTACCCGGTTCATTACGCAAAACTAAATCTGTTGAAGAATTTTTTATAAAACTGAAAAATTATGATAATTATTTTGAGCAGAAAAAAAGAGAAGCTAAAAAGAAAAATAATGTTCTTAGATATATTGCCAAGCTCGAAAATAATCATGCCGAAACATCATTGCAAGAAATTGATAGAAATCATCCGTTTTATTCTTTAACGGGAAGCGATAACATCCTTGCCTTTACAACAGTTCATTGTGATGATAAACCAATTGTGATTAAGGGACCGGGAGCCGGGGCAAATGTAACTGCAGCCGGCGTTTTTGCAGATATAATCAGAATTGCCAATTACTTGAGTTGAAAAATTAATCTAATGTATTTATCAAATAAAAAATGATGAGAAGTGAAAGATGACTGATAATAATAAAATACCCGTTGGAGTGCTTGGAGCTACGGGAAGTGTAGGACAAAAATTTATTGCATTACTGGAAAATCATCCTTGGTTTAAGGTAACCGGAGTAGCCGCTTCGGAAAAATCTGCCGGGAAAAAATATAAGTATGCAGTTAACTGGATTTTATCAACACCTCTACCTGAAAAGGTAGCTGATTTGGAAGTGAAAGAGTGCGAACCTAATTTAAATTGTAAGTTAGTTTTTTCCGGGTTGGATTCTTCTGTTGCCGGCGGAATAGAAGAAAAATTTGCACGAGCCGGTTTTACCGTTATCTCAAATTCGAAAAATCACCGTATGGATAAAGACGTTCCTTTGCTGGTGCCGGAAATTAATCCGGCTCATCTGGAATTAATAAAAACGCAGAAATTTAACGGCGGCGGCATAGTTACCAATCCAAATTGTTCAACGATTGGAATGGTTCTGGCATTAAAACCTTTATTGGATAATTTTGGATTGGAAGCAGTTAATGTTGTTACGATGCAAGCTTTATCAGGCGCTGGGTATCCCGGCGTTTCGAGCCTCGATAGTATTGATAATGTAACCCCGTTTATATCGGGTGAAGAAGAAAAACTTATGTCCGAGCCTTTGAAAATTTTCGGAACTTTGACTTCCGATCATATAAAGAATATAGATTTAAAAATAAGCTCCCAATGTAATCGAGTTCCGGTAATTGACGGACACTTGGAATGTGTACAGATTAAATTTAAAAGAAAAACCGGTGTTGATGAAATTAAAAACATTTGGCGGACGTTTCGTGCCGAACCTCAAAAATTGAATCTGCCTACGGCACCGGACAAACCAATCCATTATTTTGAAGAAAATAATTATCCGCAACCTCGGATTCACCGTAATGTAGATAAGGGAATGGCTGTATCAATCGGAAGACTTAGAGAAGATACGTTGTTCGATTATAAATTTGTTATACTTTTTCATAATACTGTTAGGGGTGCTGCCGGCGGTGCATTGTTATGCGCTGAGTTGATGAAAGCAAAAGGTTACTTTCGATGAATTTCCTTTTGCAGTTTATTTGTATGAATTTTAACTCTGAATTTACAAAGGAAAATTCATCGATAAATTATTCTATAATAATAGAAGATGCGGATGAAATATGCTGCGATTAAATATTAATTTAGATCTATACACTAAACAATTATTCGATATGAAAAAACTTAAGTTATGAACACATGAAAAAAACAATAAAAGTATTTGCTCCTGCATCAGTTACAAATGTTGGTTGCGGGTTCGACGTAATGGGATTTGCATTGGAATATCCGGGAGACGAAATAATCTTGAAATTAAACGGGAAAAAAGGAGTATCAATATCTAAAATTACCGGTGATAAAAAGAAGTTACCTCTTGATCCCGCAAAAAATACGGCAGGGCGTTCGCTTATTTCGATGGTTGAACAACTGCAATTTGAAAAAGGTGTAGAAGTTGAAATTCATAAAAAAATGCCTTTGGAAAGTGGGCTCGGTTCAAGTGCTGCTAGCGCAGTTGCCGGTGTATTTGCATTGAATAAAATTCTTGACGAACCATTTAACAAGAAACAATTATTAAGCT
>CAJXGP010000488.1 GCA_913053915.1 uncultured Ignavibacteriales bacterium
CCTCTGTGGTATTTACAAGATGTGGAAGGTGTAAGACGAGATGTTAAAGTTGCCAATCTAAGTCTTCTTAATACCTCTTGGTACATTTTGCAATTAAAACATTCGGACCCTTACAATGTTGGAACCGTGTGTATGAGTTTAACGGATGGTCAAATTAAAAACATACAACCGATACAATGGCAACCCCGTAATATTACCCTTTCACTTCCGGTTGATTCTCTCCGGTTACATCAACTTATTGAATCATATAATATAACCGATTCAACAATATTGAAAAAAGGGGGAATTAGCGTCTTATTGAAAAATACGGTTGTCTATGGTGGTGTTAAAACTTTAAGGGTACAAGATATCGTAGTCAAAAATATAATTGAATCGAATAATTGGGAAAGACCGATTTGCTTTGCCGTAACAGTTCCACTTAATAGTTGATTGAGTTTAAATGATTATCTTAGGATGGAAGGCATGGTGTATCAGCTTGTACCTCAGAAGAGAAAAACAAGAACCGGATTTGTAGATGAGAAAATTTTAAAACAACAACTATTAATCGAAAATTCCAGCTACTCTAAAAATTACAAACCGGGTTTCAAGTTCAGAGGGCTGGATAATCCCAATATCTTCTTCGATGATACTTAGACCAGAATGATGCAAAATTATCGAAATGCATTTTTAGCATTAGCTCTTCATCATCTTACTGCCGGTCAAAAGAAGATGGTTGTTAAAACTTTAGATACAATGAATAAAAGAATTCCTGCAAAAGTAATAGCTATGGAAACCGGACTTATGTATGAAATGGCAAATCTTTATAATCGTGCCGGAAGTATGGAAAAATATAAAGAGATTGCCGCAGAAGTTGAAAAAAGAGCTTTAAAGGAAATGGCGGAAAATCCGAATGATGTTGATTCTTATTATAATCCGTACAGGATATTAATTAATATTTATGAAAATCTTAAGGAATATAAAAAGTTGACTTCTCTTTGGGAAAAGATATACAGAATATATCCAAATGACTACAATGTAAAAGCCAACATAATAAAATATCAAAAATTGGCAATGAAACAAGACAGGTATAATTAATAGTAATAAAAATAAATAACATTAAGAGCCGGATTTCACAACCGGTCATTTCGAAAGAAACGAAAATTTTAGCCTGAAAAAATTGACATTTAATGTCGGCAGTAAATGCATTTTAGGTTACTTGAGATAGTGCAGATAAATGAAGAGGTTTTTTTGAAGAATGTATTATTAATAAGTTTTTCGACCAAAATACCGGATTAGTCGGTTATTTGATCTATCTCACGTGTTACCCAATATGTTACGCAGCAAGTTGCTATTACCTGATAGTCAATCTAATTTTACTATGTAAATATTATGTTTCACAATATATGAGGTACACTTTTGAAGTCATTAACGAAAGTATTTATATTTTCAATAATGATTTTACTGGTAGGATTCACAATCATGAGTAACAATGAAGGTAAAATATTAGAACCGGTAAATACAGAAAATATAAATGCAGTTAATAGCAACGAAAACTCAACTGTTAATAATTCCATAATAAACTATATTAATAAAGGTATAATGACGGCTTCCTGGTACGGTCCTCGTTTCCACGGAAGACTTACGGCAAACGGTGAAATATATAACCAAATGGCTTTGACCGCTGCTAGTAAAACCATGAAATTCGGTACATTACTTAAAATAACCAATCTTAAGAACAAAAAGTCGGTTATCGTAAGAATTAACGATAGAGGACCTTATATTAAAGGTCGACAACTTGATCTTTCGAAAGGTGCAGCCATAAAGCTCGGTATGATCCCAAAAGGAGTTATTAAAATAAAAGTTGAGCAACTTACGTTAAAAGGTGTTAATTTTCCTGTTATTACTCTGAATTAACAATAAATCACATAATCATTATTATTACAGCTCGGTATTTACTGCCGGGCTTTTTTATTATTAATGTTCACATATCTCAAATATTTAATTATAAATTCTTAAATTTGCAGTATGCAAAGAAGAAATCAATCATTATAAATCCGTCGTATTGATTCTTTACTCGAAAGGAATAAAAGGTAATGATGAAACTTAATATCGGTTGCGGTAATGATATTAAAGAAGGTTATATAAATCTTGATATTGTTGACTACAGCGGAAATATTATTCACGATATCAATAAGTTCCCATATCCTTTCGAGGATAATACCTTTGATGAAATTTTTGCTTCACATATTTTAGAGCATCTAAATAATTTCCATAATACTATTACCGAACTTTATAGAATACTCAAACCGGATGGGCTGCTGATAGTTTATGTGCCTTTCTTTCTGAATACCAAATATTTTGGCGAACCGGATCATAAAATACCATTTTCTATCAGATCGTTTGATAATTATGAATTTATAGGGAACAGAAAATTGAAGTTTTATGAAAAATGGAAATTAAACCACCGGACAAACTATAAAGGTAAAGCTCAATTTGAAATACTGGAGAAAAGATTTATTACATCTCATTTTGCAGCATTGAAATGGATGGACACAATAGTAAATATTGAACCTGTAATTTATGAAAGGTTTTTTGCAGGAATATTCTCGCCTGAAGAAGTTTATTTTAAATTACGAGCTGTGAAGTAAATTCTCTTTAGGGGGTGGAATAGAATAACTTGCATATAATACAAGAATAAATAACTGTTATTAA
>CAJXGP010000489.1 GCA_913053915.1 uncultured Ignavibacteriales bacterium
TCTAAATGTTCCATCAAAAGGATTGTCAAATATTAATTTCCATTTGAAGGTTTACAAAAAAATGGATATTACTCATCTTATGGGTTTCCCAATTGAAGTAGATGTTCTGGTTGACAAAAACAATAAAGTATCAATAACAGGTAGTATTGTAAATTTAGATTCTCTGGATAATAATCAATTCCAGGTTAGTGGAACTAACAAAAATTTGGCTTTTTCTGATGTAGAAATCGTACCTGATAAAAGTAAAAAAATTAAAATCTTTGGAAAACTTATACCTCGTTCTGTACCTGCAACTCTTCCCGTCAAAACAGATATGAATAATTATTCATTACTTGTATTACATAATTATTCAGCATCACTTAAAGATAATAAGATAGGAATTGAGCTTGATAAAGATACTCCCGGGAGCGGTATAATAAAGGGGAAGGTTGTGGTTAGTCAGAGCTCATTTGGGGGGAAAAACATATCTTCTTCCACACTTAGTATTCCTAAAGGTTTATTTATCAGAAACAAAGGTGCAAATAATTTAAGAATATCTGTAATAACCGCAACAAAGAAAGATCCAATAAATAATTTTAATGGATTCCTGGTATCCGATGCATTAATGCATTCTTTAAAATATAAATTATACGGATTTAATGCAGTGGCGGATTCCAGCCTTTCGTTGCTAACCGCCGATACGCTCAATTTGAATACAAAAATTGAGATGAACTTAACAAATGCCAAACCATCGCACGAAGTAATAAATCTTGGTAATGTAGATATATCAACAAATGGAATTGGGTATATCGGCAAAAAGAATGATACTCTTTCCCTCCAAATGGATAAATGGAAATTGCTGATAAAGAATTGGTATTTATATGGCTATTTTAATGTAACTGACGGGACACTTCAAACGCAACTATTTAATGTCCCGGTTAAAAAGCTCCATATTACTCCGACTGAAATTTTAAGTTCTAAAGTGAACGTGAAGTCTATTAGTATTGGTGGGATTATCCCGTTGAATCTTAACAGTGAGTTAAAATTGAATTATGATCATTTAAATTCGAGGTGGTTACTTTTTGCTTCTAAACCCGGCTCGTCGGTTGCAGGATTTGGCGGATTACCCGGAATGGCGGCAGGAGACTCGGTTCGTATTTCATCAATTTATTTATACAGTACCGCGGATAAAGTAGATTTAATTCCCGTTCAGTCACAAGCTTTAAGAATTTATGATATTGGTGTGTTTAACCCTTCTCAAATAATATACAATCATGGAGGTCATGACGTAGAGATGACATCTCTTTCATTTAATATACCTGGTTATCCTGGGACAACAGCCGGAGTAATGGTTTACTATAAAGAGAACAAGCAAATCAAGATGAGATTAATTCCATTTAAAATTGCCTTTAAGGATAAAGGAATTAATTATGCATTTTCAGAATCATCAAAAGATACAATGATATTTAATAGTAAAGGATTATTCGTACGCGGCAGGATCTGGGAAACCGGAAAGTATAGTCTGAATTCATGGGTATATCATACCAAAGATTCAACTTCAGTATGGGTTGAAACACCAAAGAGCCAATTTGTAAAAGCAGGTACACCTTGGCAGAAACTGAAAGTAGGCGGCGGGAATACCAATTACTTTGATAAAGTTACAGGTGATATAAAAGTATCCGGAAATACCTGGGATACTCTTTCAATAGCCGGTAATTTAATAACACCAAGCGGAATAAAAAAAGGCCAAAACAGAATGACTTTCAATGTTAGCGGTGATTTCTATGCAAAAAATGCATCACTCGGCATAAAAAATATGAATACTCCATTTGGCGGAATGTCGTGGAAATATGATTTTGCAAATGAGCGGTTGCTCGGCACGATGAACATAGATAAAAAATTGGGAGGTATCCATATAAAAGGCAGTGCTGAAATGTTAGTTGACGGATCTGGGTGGTATTTCTTTGCCGGAATAACCGCAGAAATTCCAGGGGTGCCGGAAATGGATGCTGCTTTAATTATCGGCGATTATGCTACTATTCCTCTGGAAGTAAAACAAAAATTTGAGGCTGTATCATACGCTAAAAAATTACCGAAAAGTTTTGAAACACATATAAGAGGATTTTTATTCTCCGGTAAAGCTGCAATACCGTTATTCATTCCTAATATTGATGTTGAACTTGGAGTTGCAAGTATTCACTTTGGAGTGGAAGCCGGCGCTAATGTAAAAGTTTGGTCTTTATTTTCAGAAAGCGGTGATGAATTTGGAATCGGTGCCATGGCTTTTGTTCACGCATTTTTCATAATGAATGCAATTACCTGTACAACATTAGAGGCAGATGCAACAGTTCAACTTGCATTTATGGGTATTTATAAAACAAATCCCAGCTATTTTAGTCTTGATGGATGTGCCAGTATTGCAATAAGTGCTTCAATTAAACAACTGTCCGGTATTGGTATTTGCGAGCTACCTGTATTAGCTCATGCTAAAGAGAGCCTTGCTATAAGTGCTTTAATGCATATTGATTCGAACGGTAAGATAGGTTTTAAATTTGAGAAAGGCCAATGTAGTACTAATCAGTAATAATTCAGCAGTAGATTGTAAAAAATAAAGGTTTTAAAATGACAAGAAAAAATATGAAAGTAAAAATTAAATATTCTTTTTTTATATTTTTATTTATACTCGCCTTTACCGGCGTGAAAGTAT
>CAJXGP010000490.1 GCA_913053915.1 uncultured Ignavibacteriales bacterium
CCCAAACAGATGCGGTAGGAAAATTACTTTTCAGTTGTTTCCAAGTTTTACCGTCATTATGCGAATAATATAAGCCGGTTTCGGTACCAATAACTAAAAATCCTTTTAAGTTTGGGTCTTCACGAACTACATGCGCAGGTTCATTTTGTGGTAAACCTTTCGAAATAGATACCCACGTTTTTCCAAAGTCATCGGTTTTATAAACATACGGTTTGTTGTTATCCAGCATGTGTAAATCAACGGCAATATAAGAAGTGGATGGAGAAAAAGGGGAAACTCCAATTTGATAAACTCTTCCCCACTTCGGTAAATTTGGAATATTTTTAGTTACATTATCCCAACTTTTACCGCCGTTTTTAGTAACTTGAACTTGTCCGTCATCGGTACCCACCCAAATGACATTATCGTTCTGCGAAGATAACCCGATTGATAAAATAGTACAATAAGTTTCAGCCCCGCTAATATCGTATTCTACCGGACCGCCGCTAATTTGTTGTTTACTTTTATCATTTGTAGTTAAATCCGGACTAATTACTTTCCAATTTGATCCACCGTCAGTTGTTTTAAATAGGACATTGGCACCGAGATACACTTCGTTGGCATCATGATATGAAACGGCAATCGGTGTAGTCCAATTAAAACGATATTTAAGTTTCGCAGGCTTCATATCGGGTGCATCAAAAAAATAGGGACGAATTGATTTTGCAATTCCGGTTTTTTTATTCAATCGTCTAAGCCATCCATCTTGCGATTCGGCATAAATAATATTAGGATTACTGGGAGCCGGAACTACATACTCACCGTCTCCGCCGGCGACAGTATACCAATTCGTACCGTCAATATATCCGCCATGCAGATTTCTCGATGGACCGTACCATGCATTATTATCTTGTAGACCCCCGCCAATATGATATGCCAATAATGTGTCGGTTGCAACTTGATAGAATTGTTCGATCGGCATATTATCAAAGTAACGCCAAGTTTTTCCGGCATTTAAGGAAAGATAAGTTCCACCATCATTACCCACTAATATACGATTCGGATTAAGCGGGTCAATCCATATAGAATGATAATCCACATGAACACCCCTAGCAATAATTTTAACTTTCTTACCGCCGTTCTTTGATTCGCTCATTAAAAAAGATAGAAAATAAACATGGTCATCATTTTTAGGATCAACTCCCATAGTAGAAAAATAAAACGGGCGTACATCCAGTGTATGATTATTACTGATCAATTTCCAGCTTTTGCCGAAATTGTATGAATCCCAGAGTAAACCGTGTTTGGCTTCAATCAAAGCATAAACATGTTCAGGGTTGGAAAGTGAAGTGGCAAAAGCTATTCTACCAATAGGTCCTTTGGGAAGATCTTTAGTTAGTTTCGTCCATGTAGTACCGCCATCGATAGATTTATAAATACCGCTACCTTTTCCACCGTCAATTAATTTCCAGGGATATCGAATAACCTGCCAGGTGGCAGCCAGCATAACTAGAGGATTACCGGGCTCGAACACAACATCGGTTACTCCCGTAGTGTCATTTACATAAAGAACCTTCTTCCAGATTTTACCCCCATCTGTGGTCTTAAATAAGCCGCGTTCTTTATTTGTAGCCCATGCATGACCAATCGCAGCTACGAAGACAATATCGGGATTGGAAGGATTAATGATAATTTTAGAGATTTGACCTACATTGTTCAACCCCATATCTTTCCAGGTTTGACCACCGTCAGGCGAAAAGAAAACGCCCTTTCCATCTGCAATATCATTTCTCAAATTAGCCTCTCCTGTTCCAACCCAAACCAAATTAGGATTTGAAGGAGCTAAGGCTATTGCCCCAATTGAAGAAGTCGGTTGTTTTTTAAAAATCGCTTTCCATGAATGACCTGCATTAGTAGTTTTCCAAACTCCTCCGCCTGCAGCACCGACATAATAAATATTCGGTTGACCGGGAATTCCTACCACCGAACTAACACGTCCACCCGCAATTGCCGGCCCGATGTTTCTGAATTTTAAATTTCTATATATATTGGTTGTATCAGTCTTTGATTTTTTTTGTGCATAAGTTGAAATATTTATAGAGCTAATGAAAACGAAAATTGAAATAGTTAAAACTAAATTCCAAATATTTATTTTTGATAAATTTTTCATTTTTATACCATTTGATTTAATTGATAAAATTATTAGATGTTAATTTTCTTAAGGATTGTTTAGCTATGGTGGGCTATCGGTATAATCAAAATAAATAAGTAACATTGGCAACATTAATAATGTCCAAATATTTAATGTGAGTTATAATTTTATTTGCTCACGTTACGCATAGTTATCTTTTCAGCAAAATTATATCACAGACTATTAGTCTATGCTACGATTTAATACTTCTTTATAGTTGTTTGTCAAAATGTTGCGTAACATGATTTAATAAATTAAAACAAAATTATGATAATTACAATTAATGAGCACTTAAAAAAGTATGAGGAAAAATTATTAGCTGTTAATTCAAATATATGAGTATTCGCTTCTTTCCGGTTATTGTTCTTCTATATTGAGTCATCTGCAAAATTAAATATTTAACTAATTTGTCATTTCGACCGTAGGGAGAAATCTCTGAATATACTCATTAAGGAGGTGGAATAATAGTATCTTATCAGAGATATTCGTGTATTATTCGGCAGAAAATATTGATT
>CAJXGP010000491.1 GCA_913053915.1 uncultured Ignavibacteriales bacterium
AGTTTATGCCAACACTCGACTGGATAGGTAAAGATAAAGTAATCAACCACCACATGGATGTTCCCTACAAAATCCTTGAACACCAATACGGATTTGATAATGGGGTACAATCTAAAAATGAAACAAATAGTGGAAACAAAATAATTCATGGAGATAATCTGGAAGCACTGAAATCTCTTTTGCCCGAATATGAAGGAAAAATAAAGTGCATTTACATTGACCCTCCTTATAATACATATTCAGTTTGAAAACGCAAATTTTCTAAATCTAAAAATAAAAATCCAAAAAATGAAATCAACTTCAACAATTACAATGGGTAACGATGAGTTTATTCTGTTTATCCGAAAAAACAATAAAACCTGCACAACTGATAACAAGGTTTTAGGTAGAAAAATCTGGGAATGGATATTAGCCAACGATCCAAGTGCAAAAGAAATTCAGGAGGATATGCCTTGCCTATGGGGTGATAACACACCCAACACAAATCCCGAAATATTACCCAAAACAGCTACTCAATTTAAATTCCAAAGAAATTTATTACCAGTACTTTATAGTTTTTTAGAAACCTTTTAAGTTAAATATACATGTAAACAGCATTAGCGATCACAAAAAAGTCAGTGACTACATAAAACTTGCTTTTTGGTTTACGTTTTCGTATCTTTGCATAAGTTTGTAAACCACACAACAACCTAAGATGAAAGAAATTTTCAGTAAGCGACTTAAAAGTGCCAGGATTCTGGCTGCCCTTTCTCAAGATCAGTTAGTTGAGAAAATGGGGAATATTGTGTCTAAGAATGCTATCTCTAAATACGAAAAAGGCCGAATGATGCCCGATAGTTCTATTCTACTTGCCTTGTCTAAAGCCTTAAAAGTTAAGCCCGATTACTTTTTCCGTCCATTTACTGTTGAAATTGAAAATGTAGAGTTTCGTAAAAAACAAAAACTGTCAGTTAAGAAGGCAAATGCCATCAAACAAACCGTTACCGACTTTGTAGAACGATATATTGAAGTGGAACAACTCCTCAACATCGCATCTGTGTTTGACAACCCAATTAAAAATATTGCAATATCCAATATACATGATATTGATAAAGCAGCTATGCAGATTCGAAAAAAATGGAAGCTTGGGCTAAATGCTTTACCTAACGTAATTGACCTTTTGGAAGATAATGACGTAAAAGTAATAGAAATTGATGCATCGGACGAATTTGACGGATTCTCAGGGTGGGCCGATGGGAAAATACCCATAATCGTAATAAACAAAAACTACAATGTAGAACGCAAGCGGTTAACTGCTTTACATGAGTTGGGACATTTAATTCTTAATCTTGACGTTAATATTTCAGACAGGGATAAGGAAAAATTTTGTTTCCGGTTTGCCGGAGCAATACTTATCCCGGAACCAACCTTTAAATTTGAAATTGGAAATGTGCGCTCGCATTTTTCAATACCTGAGTTAGTTGCTGTTAAGGAGACTTACGGAATATCAATACAAGCCATAATGGCAAGAGCCAAAGACTTGGAGATAATTAACGAATCACAATTTATTGCATTCCGTAAATGGATTAGCCACAATCGTACTGAAGAAGGTTTAGGTGAATATAAAGGTAGTGAGCACACCTTCCGTTTTAAACAATTAATTTTTAGGGCGGCAGCCGAAGAAGTTATTTCATTGAGCAAGGCCGCCAATTTATCCAACCAGAAATTAGCTGAATTTCGTAAAGAGTTTGTTGCCTTGTGAAAATTATTGTCAATGATGCCAACATATTAATTGATTTGGTGGATATGAAAATCCTACCCTATTTTTTTCTGCTCGAAATGGAGTAAATAACCAATAAACGCAACTTATGACAAAAACAAATTAAACATCATAAAATTAAAAAACCATGAATAACCCAAATTTAACATTCAACATTTTAACTTTTAAACACCCTCATGAGATTTTAACCTTTTGGTTTACCGACCATGAAAAAGAAAACCTTTGCCGAATATATCATACGCTGGTGCCCGATGAGGTACGAGATAATTTTGGCGAACAGGAACATTACTACACATCATTTGAGCAACAGCTCGATGGTTTCTTCCCTGTTACCAAAAACACAACACCCGATTTCGAGACCCTCACCAATAAAGATGGTGTAGAATATCGCAAAATGGTGAAAAATTCAGCCTTTACAAGATCAGTACTGAAACGATATTACAACAGGCAAATTCACAAGTATTTTAAAAGCTTGGGTTTCCTGTTAAAGCCCAATTTCATTGAAGACACCGAAATCTGGCTTCCGAAAACGAATAGTGATTCAATGTACAATTATTACGAAAAATTCATTTTGCGAGTCCAAATAGCGCGCGTTACCAGAAAACCGGAATTGCTGATTTCATCAAAAAGAGTCTCAAAAATATTTAAAAAAAGTGAAGAATTTCTGTTAAATAGGTTTAAAATACGATAAAAATGGCTCTCATGAATTCTTTGTATAGCTTGTTTTAATTGGGTGATTTACGAAAAAGCTTTGTATAAATTCGAGGAACTGCCGGACAAACCAAAAATGGAACTGGAAAACGTTTATCCGGTTTGGAACTTCGATATGCGCGATGCTTTACAACTTCCAACCGAAAGACCTGACCGCACCAACAAATACATCAAATTCAAATCGAACATAGATACTTTTTACAAGTATTTCATAA
>CAJXGP010000492.1 GCA_913053915.1 uncultured Ignavibacteriales bacterium
AAATATAAAAAAGGTTGGGAAGAAAATTACTTCAAACCCTTAAAAAAATATTTCAACAATTAGTTTAACCTTACAACGTAACTTAGTTTTTTTATCATTCCAAAAGTTCAGAAGATGTGAAAATCCTTTCGTTTTTGGGACAAAAGTTGAGAATTAAAAAAAAAGTTTCTCCTCCTCATTCGCCAGAATAGTTATCTTACATTGTAGGGTTAACATTTTTTAAGGCAAGCTGAACTTCTTCTTAACCTGAAACCCTAACAACTACCATTGTCATATCATCGTGCTGTTTTGCTTTACCAATAAATTTTTTCGTTTCGGCAAATAAAATTTCCAACAAATCTTCTGTGTTCATTGTGGCACTTTGAGTTACAATCTCAGCCAATTTCTCTTCCCCGAATTCATCCCTTGATTTATTCATTGCTTCCGGAAATCCGTCTGTATAGAAAACAAAAATATCATCCGGATTTAGATTAATTTCTATTTCATTTATCGTTTTATTAAATATAATACCCTTTTCCAATCCAAGTGCAATACCCATTGGTTTTAATATTTCAATTTTGTTATTTAACGAATTTTTTACAATTACCGGGTTATGACCTGCACGAGCAAGACGAAGTACCATTTTATCCATATCAAATATGGCATAAATCATACTATAAAAAGTTCCCTGTTCAACATTGTCATAAAACAAGGCATTCATCTTTTTGAGTACTTCTGCAGGTGAATCCGACAATTTTGCTACTGCTTTTAAAAATCCTTTTGCAAGGGTCATATAAAATGCCGCTTGAGTCCCTTTACCGGAGACATCGCCAATAATGATTCCAATTTTGTTTTCATTGAACTTAATAAAATCATAATAATCTCCCCCTACTTCTAGAGCAGGTAAGCACCGGGAAGAGATTTGCAAATTTTTAAACTGAGGGCTTTTAGTCGGTAGAAAGCTCATCTGTACATCACGAGCTATTTCCAATTCTCTTTGCAACCTTTGTCTTTCGGAAATATTTTTTTCAAAAGCAGGTGTTATCGATTCATATTCGGTAATTTTATCTTCCGTAAATAAAGCAATAGTTGAAAAAATTACGGTTAATAATAATAACCCGATAAAAATATATCCGGATTGGATGTAAGTAATATTCCCGGAAGTAAAAAGTGATAATCCCGTATTTAATGAATCGAATGAAAGAATGGCAATTAAAGTTGTTAATACATCAAATTTGTAATAAACCAAGATTAAAAACAGACCTATTATAACTTCTACTATTATACCCAAAATTAATGGGTGTATACTAGTAGTATTGACCATCCCCCATATTATTGAGGTGATTAACAATAGGAACGTAAGTGAGTTCAACCTTTTGTGTAACCCTGATACCATAAAATTGAAAAAGATAGTCAGGTAAAATAAGGAGAGATAAATATTTTTATTTAAAATACTTAAAGCCGGGATGTACGAATTAAAAAAAGAAATCAAATCTGAATTATATGCAACGTTCCATACCCCTTTAAAATTTTGGATTATGAGCAATAAAGATAACCAAATTATAGTTAAACCGAATCCGGCACTTAAACCATTAAAAAGATTTTCGCCCACTTTTGAATGAAAGAAGTAACCGTTAGAAATTAAATCGATAGAAACAAATTTTTCTTTCCATACTTCCCTTGTTAATGCTTCACTAACTGCCCAAGTTAGAAACATTGCCGTCCCAAACAATAGCGGTCCAAGTAACAAAGGGATTAGCATCTCCCATCTAAACCTGTCACTTATCAATGAGAAAAAGTAAAGACCGAAAGAAATGAAAACAACTATTGCAAAAACAAATGCAAGTTTGAACCCGATTTCAGAAGCTTTTATCTTTTTGTATGCACTTATCATTAATAAAAGAAAAATAATAACATAAAAGATAATTTGAGTAGTAGTTCTATAAGCTTGGAAATCATCAATTGAATAAGTAGGTGGGACTTCATAATCAAGTTTAAACTTCGAAACAACCGAACCGGAAACGTTGATGTTCATTTCGATTTTATCGTTTATATAAGCCGACTTACCTGTCCATGTGTACCGGTAATCGGTTCTATGCGGTAATTCAACCTTCCGTTCAATTTTAAAATCATACTTCTCATTCGTGCCTGATATAAAAGAATAATTATTAAAAAGAGTAGTATCTTTTTGTGTATTGTTTTTTGACGAAAGGTTTTGGATTGTACCAAATTTTGAAATAAACTCTTTTACAATTTTTCCAGCTCGCAGAGGACTAACAGTGCGGAGTGAAGTGGAATCGGGTATGTGTCTGGAAAACTCAAGTAAATTGCCTTCATTATTATAAACTACGGTTAATTTATTATTAATTCCTTTAGATTTTTCATTGCGGTTTCCTATAACGATGGAAGTATTTGTGGGTTTCTGCCAATCAACCTTCCAGTAAAATCCCGGTAAATATTTTCTAAGAAGTTTATTACCCTTTTTAATTCCTAAATTTTGTTGTACTTGCCTTATTAACGATGAGTTTGATTTAAGATTTGCTGTTATTTCAAAGCCGTTAGTAGAGATGCCTAAATTCCTCATTAACTGTTCGGCATTTTGTTCCACTTGCTCCTTATCATAATGTATTCTTAATCCTCCTAAAAGATTTACGTCTTTATATAGGCTAAAAAATGTTATTATAAAAAGAACAAAAA
>CAJXGP010000493.1 GCA_913053915.1 uncultured Ignavibacteriales bacterium
CGCCCAAAATTTTAACGGTAACTAAACCACCTGAGATTTTCTCTTTGCCGATAAGTCTTACATTAGCAGCCTTAAGCATGGTATCAGCCGCTTCTATAGCTCCAACCAATCCTTTGGTTTCTACCAAACCTAGTGCACTAGGCATACTTTACTTTCTTTTTGGCAAAATTGTTTCGACTTCGGAATGCGGACGAGGAATTACATGAACCGAAACCAACTCGCCAACTCTCTGCGCAGCAGCAGCGCCGGCATCGGTAGCAGCTTTTACTGCACCTACATCTCCTCTCACCATAACCGTTACGTAACCTCCTCCAATAGTTTCTTTACCAATTAATTCTACTTTTGCCGCTTTTACCATTGCATCGGCAGCTTCGATTGCACCAACTAAACCTTTGGTTTCAATCATTCCTAGCGCGTCAAGTGTCATATCTGTGCTCCCAAATGTATTATTTAATATGTTTGAAAATACTTCTTAGATTAATAAATGTCAATCGGAAATAAACTTTAACATAAATTAATTCTTAACTTATTTATTCCGAATCAAACTTAATAAAAAAAAGAAGCTATTTCAAAATTATTATATCTGCAGTTGTGATGTGTAAATTGGTATTAAAATCCATCACCGGGTTTTACGAATAATTGCAAAACCCGGTTACTGAATTAATCGTTATTTATTATCTTTATCTTTGTCATCATCAACTACCTCGTAAGATGCATCCTGAACATCTTTTTCTTCTCCTTTAGCTTTTTCATCTTGTGATGCACCTTGTGCATTTCCACTTTGAGGACCGGTACTTTGAGATTGCTGAGCCTGATCCGCTTGAGAATAAAGTTTTGAAGCAATTTCATTCCAGATCTTATTCAACGATTGAGTTGCATTTTTCATTTGCTCTGTATTGTTGGAAGCTATTGCATCTTCAACTTTTTTGATTTCAGTTTCAAGTTTTGATTTAGCATCCGAAGGAATTTTATCCTTCATTTCTTCCATTTGTTTTTTAGTTTGGAATACTAAGCTATCGGCTTGATTTTTGACATCAATTGCTTCCTTCTTTTTCTTATCTTCAGCAGCGTGCTCCTTTGCAACTTTTCTCATTTTCTCAATTTCTTCTTGCGATAAACCGCTTGAAGAAGTGATTCTGATACTCTGTTCCTTACCGGTTGCTTTATCCTTAGCAGAAACATGAATCATACCATTAGCATCTATGTCAAAAGTAACCTCAATCTGCGGTATTCCTCTAGGTGCAGGTGGAATTCCGTCAAGATGGAATCTCCCTAAAGTTCTGTTATCAGCAGCCATCGGTCTTTCTCCCTGCAAAACATGCATCTCAACAGAAGGTTGATTATCGGATGCAGTTGAGAAAACTTCACTCTTCTTAGTAGGAATGGTTGTATTTGCATCAATTAATTTTGTCATTACCCCGCCAAGAGTTTCAATACCAAGCGAAAGCGGAGTTACATCAAGCAGAAGCACATCCTTTATATCTCCGGTTAATACACCACCTTGGATTGCAGCGCCTATTGCTACAACTTCATCGGGATTAACACCTTTATGAGGTTCTTTTCCAAATATTTTCTTTACCAGCTCTTGAACCATAGGTATCCTTATTGAACCGCCTACCAAGATTACTTCATCTATATCGGAAGCAGATAGGCCGGCGTCTTTCAATGCTTGCTCACAAGGTAATTTGGTTCTCTGAACTAAATCATCAATCAATTGCACAAACTTTGACCTCGTCAATGCAATATTCAAATGTTTAGGACCTTCTTGAGTTGCGGTAACAAAAGGTAGGTTTACATCAGTCATTGACGAAGATGATAACTCGATTTTGGCTTTTTCAGCCGCTTCTTTTAATCTTTGTAATGCCATAGGATCTTTACGTAAATCAATACCTTCCTGTTTTTTGAACTCATCAGCCAGATAATCTATTATTCGTTGATCAAAATCATCACCGCCGAGATGAGTATCACCGTTCGTAGATTTAACTTCAAACACACCGTCGCCCAGTGATAAGATAGAAATATCAAAAGTACCTCCGCCCAAATCATAAACGGCAACAATATGATCTTTCGATTTTTTATCTAACCCGTATGATAAAGCAGCAGCAGTAGGTTCATTAATAATTCTCCTTACTTTTAGCCCGGCAATTTCCCCTGCATCCTTAGTAGATTGTCTTTGTGCATCGTTGAAATAAGCCGGAACAGTAATTACAGCTTCATTAACTTCTTGTCCTAAATATTCTTCTGCCGTCTTTTTCATTTTTTGAAGTATCATTGCGCTTATTTCAGGAGGAGAATAAATTCTATCCCCTATTTTCACTCTTGCACTATTGCCGTCACCCGGAATTACTTCATAAGGAACTTTAGACTTTTCATCACCGACCTCATTAATAAATCTTCCCATAAATCTTTTTATCGAGAAGATAGTATTCTTAGGGTTTGTGATAGCTTGTCTTTTTGCTGATGTTCCAACGATAATATTTCCATCTTTATGAGCAACAATACTTGGAGTAGTTCTATTTCCCTCAGCATTTGCAATTACTTTCGCTTCTCAACCTTCCATAAATGCAACACATGAGTTTGTTGTACCTAAATCTATACCTATAATTCTACCCATTGTTTTACTCCTGCTTTCGATAATTCTTGTAACGTTTAATGGTCAATTTGTTTAATTTT
>CAJXGP010000494.1 GCA_913053915.1 uncultured Ignavibacteriales bacterium
TATCCCTATAATCAAGTAACGCCATCAACGGATGAAAATAACCAAATCCTACCATATCTAACCGGGGATTACCAAGTGAAGTCTTTTTATTTTTAATATAATTCCAACTTGATTTCCAGTTTTGAAAATTTACGTTTCCGTCAGCTTTTAGATTATTGAGATTTTCAATTAATGAACCCGAAAAACTTACTTGAGCACCAAAATGTGGAAGACCCGCATCTATCCCTTTTTGGATTGCATCTTTTACCCAACTTGTATACGGACCCGTTCGCTGGTTGAATATGTCAAACAATGAAAATGGATACCGGTGAGCTGCCTGCGTTTGTACAATAGATTCATAAGGCCAGTAAATCGGTTGATGCATGTTCCAAAGAAACGATATATAAATAGGGGGATTCGCCTTCACTTTATCTTTTTTGCCGGAAGAAAATCCTGTTATAATCAATAAAGTTACAATCAATATAAGTAAACGGTAAAATTTTTTTTCGCTCATTTTAACCTTTCTAAATTGATTAGAATTAATTCTAAATTAGAAAATATATTCTTTTAACAATACTGCTACCGAGGGGTCGGCGGCAGCAATGAAATTTCATACAAAAGATGCCTTTTAAATTAGACATTCAATTTTTTAGCGGCCTAACTACGATCTTTATTCCTTCGACACGGATAACCTTTATTTTACTTCCTTGTTGCACATATTCGCTTTCCGAAACGACATCAACTTTTTTATCCTTTATTACCGCAGTCCCTGCCGGTCTTAATGTAGTTAGAGCGATACCCACTGCGCCCAGCAGATCGCCGCCACTGGGTCGTGAAACAAACCCTTCGGAAGCATCTTCTTTTTCCGCTAGTATAAGTTTACTAAAATGCTTGCTTTTAGGAAGGAATTTTGCCAGATAAAATACCGATAACAAAGTTAACAACAATGAAACTGAAAGTTGAACTATTGCAGGAGACATTAATTGCAAATCAAAAAACGGAATTCCTCCTACCAAAGCCATAAATATAGATGCAATTATTAAAATTATTCCGGCAACACCGGTAATTCCGAAACCCGGTATAACAAAAATTTCGAGAATTAGTAATACTACTCCAACAATGAACATAATTATTTCCAGGCTCGACGACATTTGCAGTATATAAGAAGAACCGAAAAATAATGCAAAAGAAACAACTGCAATTAGACCGCCGAAACCAAATCCAGGTGTCTTTATTTCAATAAATAATCCTATCAACCCGGCAATAATTAAAATAGAAGAAACAACAGGATTTTGAAGAAATGCAACTGCATCCTCACTCCAATTTGATTTGACTTTAATCATTTTATCTCCATTTAAATGA
Source organism: uncultured Ignavibacteriales bacterium (assembly GCA_913053915.1). The sequence continues at coordinate 1,342 of CAJXGP010000494.1, forward strand.
AAAGCTGCCAGTACACCGGCTAAATTTGTAACAACGGTATCGGCTATATGATATTTAATTGCTTCATCGGTTGTGAGTGAAATTAATTCGGTACTATCCACTAAACCGGGTATTACTATTCTTTCGTCAACCATACCTTGAGCAATGTTTACAGGTCGTCCGTTTGTTTCCGCAACCGTTCTCATTTCAGAACGCATGAATGCTTGATATTTTTCACTCATCTTTTGACCTTTTTGATTCACAACAGTAGCGGCTCCGATTGTAGCTCCAGGCACCATTGCAATCTTTTTACAAGATAATGCAATGTAAGAACCTGCCGATATGGCTCGATGATCTATAAGAGCAATAGTTAAAAGATTACTTGAAATAATTGCATCTTTAATTTGTGTTGCGGCATCAAGTCTACCGCCGAATGTATTTATCTTAAATATAATTGCATCGGCATGCGCTTTTTCCGCTTCGGAAATAGTCCTTTTTATGTATGGAACCATACCTAAATCGATTTCACTTTCTATATAAGCCACATATACTTTCCCGGACTGCCCAAAAGTCAAACCCGAAAACAAAATAATTAAAATTAATAAAGATGAGTATCTCACATAAGTAACTCCTCTATAAAATGAAAATCTGTTCATATCAATTTAAGAAAAAATTGTTTAATTTAACATTTTTTATTTTGGACCTATATTGAGCGATTGATAATGAAAGCTTAATTTAAACTATGTCATTGCTTGAAAAAACCCATAGGATTAGAAGCCTTTCAAAGGGCGGGCGCCAGGGCCCTACCGTGTCGCTTGCACTCCTCGCAATGGCAAACAAGAATCACTCAATTTAAAGTTAAAAAGTTCTCTCCGCTTATCCGGAAAAACATTATGAGAATTTACACTTTTTAGTTAGATTAAATAAATTTATTATAAAACATTCGTAAGATTGAAAATGAAAATATTGGTCGGTTCAGAAAATCCTGTAAAAATTTATGCTGCTCGAGACGCTTTCGGCAAATATTTCAGAAAGGTTGAAGTAATTGGTTTTAATGTCGATTCGGGAGTATCCGCTCAACGTATTAACGGTGAAACACCGGAAGGTGCAAAAAACAGAGCTTTAGAACTTAAACAAAAAAACGATCGTGAACATATTAAAGCAGATTATTTTACCGGAATTGAAGGCGGGCTGGTTGAATTTTACAATATATGGTTCACTCTTGGATTTATATGCATAATTGATAAATTTGGAAAAATCGGTTACGGTACTTCCCCGCTTTTTGAATTACCACATTCCATTATTAAAAGATTACTGGAAGGTAGTGAACTCGGC
>CAJXGP010000495.1 GCA_913053915.1 uncultured Ignavibacteriales bacterium
TTGCTTGTATTAATCGGTCATTTATCGAGCGTTGATTCCATTCATTATTGTACCAGTTTGTAGAATGGAATATTTAATTGTTGTTGAATTAAATAGAGTCGGATAGTTTTGATATAACTTATTAATTTAGCGGATATAGTTTAGAATTTACACACTCATTATTACGTTGTAAACCAATAACTTACGAAGTCCATTTATCCTATTTGAACCCCATCGGGTTAATACACTAAAGTTCTGGAATTTTGGAATAAAGTAGAAAGTTAAAAGTAGAAATATTTATTCTATCTTCTATCTTCCGACTTGCGATTTATCGCGCTATAATTAAAATTCTATTTCCCCTTATTCCTTAATTCCATCATTCCATTTTTCCATACAGTTCAGTTTCATCGAACGAAGCCGGATTTCCTTTGAAACCCAGCACAATTTAAGAGATCCGGCAACGACCGGATAACAGAACATTTATTTTGCAGTAACTCTGATATTATTATGGAAAATAACGATAAATATCTTCCCGATGTAAAAATCTTATTAGGTTTATTCCTTGACCGGATATTTCTTCAAAGCCAAAACGATAATCCCCAATTCTTATCCTATAATATGAACTGTACCCTTTTATTTTCTTAACATTAGGAATTTCTGCGAACGACTGAGCATTTTCTATTATTGTAATTACATTTTGAAGTTTTTTCAACAGACGTTTATCTTTAATATTATCAATATCCTTGACGAAAGATTTATCTATTTTGACTTTCATTTTATGCGTTTTATTTTTTTATCGAGCTTTTTTTTTAACTCATCCGCTGCTATGTACGTGCCGGTTCGCCCTTTCTCCATTGCCCTGGCAAGACCTATATCTTCAATTGCTTCAACTACTGCATCACCAATTAAATCTTTCCTGTCATTTAAAACATCCTCCAAACTTTCACGTATTATTTTCTTTAGCTCTTTACGGTTTATCATAATCGTTTCCATTTTACTTCTCCATTTATAAAAAATCATTATATATCTTTGAGTACAAATTAAATTTAAACTAATTAAATGAGAAATGTATTTTAACTAGCCTTGCTCATCTTAAGCTTGCTTAAAAATTATTTCCATTTAAAGCTTCGCCACGTCAGTACCATATACTGACATGCCTTGTTTAGGGGGTAGAATAGAATAACTCATTTGAAATACAGGAATAAGTGATTGTTATTAAAGACTTTTTCGTAGAATCCTCTATGAAGAAATTATGCGACAGCATCTCCCATAGGGATTCTGTAAACCTGTGGAATAAAATGAAACTGCTCGCTATGAATCCGAAATTTTTAATAATTTGTTTATTATAAACAAGTTCAGATTTATCTTTATTAACGAGATACCCCTCTCTGCACCTAATAGAATTGCGTGCCCGGCTGCCGTGTCCCATTCCCAGGTTGGTCCCCCAAGAAAATAAAGTCCTGCTTTTCCCTTCGGCTATCAGTGGTTTCTTTTTTTTACCACAGATTTACTCATTACTTGTTTTATTCAATGGTTTATTTTTGATGAATTTAATTATTTCTACAATTCTTTTTCTTATTTAAAAATCTCATTTAATAGATAAATTATCAGCGGTTTTTTTAACCTTCGCAAGTTCTTTAGAAAATTCGTTCGAAATAGTGTCAAAAATATCTTTTAACTGCTGAGGAAGATAATCATGAACAATTCTGTTTCTAATATCCCGCATATCTATCCATATTTCAACTGATGAAATAATATTTAGCTTTTCCATTTTTAAAAGCATATCTCTATATGTGTCGGAAGAAATCGTAAATAGGTAATATTCATAAGTTTTAAAAAACTTAATACATGTTTCAACTGCTCTAATAAATCTATCGGATAATGCATCATAAGGTTCGAGTTCTTTCGGTGTATATTTTTTCTCCGGCTTAAACTCTGTAATCTCATCCAGCGAAGCTTCAACCAATTCAATTGACTGAATTACTTTATATTTAGCCCTTGAAAGCAATATCTCATAATCTTTTTTCATTTAATTCTCATAAGTCTAAGTGTGTTAATAAAAGATTTCTGTTCATCAATAAGGGTATTTTTATTAAAAACAAGCACATCAATGTTTTCTTCACACATCATAAAAAATTTCCGGGCAACTTTTTGTGACAAACGTAAGCTGTTTTTATTTGAGTAAATCAGCATATCAATATCGCCTCCTCTTTTATTCATATCCAGCCTGGAACCGAACAGATAAACTTCATCAGTCACAGCGTCAATTGCATACAGCAGCGCTTTTTTTTCAGCATCGTCAATTCTAACATTTTCCAACATAATTTAGAGTCGATTTATTATTATTTAATCAATTTCACTTTTATTGCTATTATTATAGTATTTTATTGAACGCTGATTATACATGTTGCTTAACCGCAGCCTCCTTTTTTACCACAGATTCGCACGGATTTATGCACAGATTCTCACAAATAATTTTTTTTCTGTTAACCCCATTAGATATGTAATTATCTAACGGGGTTAATCAGTAGTTAATTCTTTATAAAAACATTGGGAAAATAGTTTTTTCTACTTCGGTATATTTTTTACTTATCAAATAATTTTTATCAATACCAATACCGGAGGAGATTTTATTAAGTTTATTCAAATCCTTTTCACTACTTTTA
>CAJXGP010000496.1 GCA_913053915.1 uncultured Ignavibacteriales bacterium
TTTTCTGTTTAATTCCATACGGTGTATATATTATATACATTATTCCCTTATTCCACCTAATCCTTCATCTATTCTTTTAGCTCATTCATTGCCAAACGTGAAGCGTGAGACGCAAGAAGTATTCCACAATCATTGTCATTCATTGTTTAATTGCTAAATTGTACTTTGCCGCCTTATGACTATCTACTAGTGGCTTGCTGCTTTAAGTCATAACCAACTCAACAGGAAAACTTTTTTCAGTACCGAAAGATTTTACCGCATAGAGTTTTTCTATACCAATTACTTTTCCATCTTTATCTTTTTTTAAGATAAGTCCTTCACCAACTTCCTCCGAGATAACTTCAAGCTCAGGCTCACCAAACCAGATATCGATTGTATCTTTTTCTTTACTATAATAAATTTTTACTTTGTCCATATTATTTCACCTTCCTTCGCTTTATCGGTTATATACGCAGTAATTAGAAATCCGGTTCCATTTTCGTGTCTTACAACAATAGAATATAAATAATTTTCTATTTTCTTATAATACAAAAAAACTTCTTCATCAATTTTACTTTTCCTTATCGTATCGGGCGCAGATAGAGTACTTATAACATTATTTTCTTTCCCACTCAAATTATTATGTTTTATGTTGGTCAGGTATTTCCAGTACTCTTTTGTTGTTCTTACTATAATATTAAGCGGTGTTTTTACCTCAAAAAGTGTTTCTTGCATTATTTTTTTGCATTTAATTCGATAGAATTTAATTGCCTACCCATCAGGTTTAGCCGGCACTGTATGATAGGAGCGAATATCACCTTCAAACAGTTCAATATCGTTTAAATCAATCAAATTCTCTCTTTTACCCGTTGAGAAATTAGCGAGAACTCTAACTGAATAACCGCGCGTTTAAGGAGTTCCTCTACTATATTGCTGCCGATAAACCCTGCGCCTCCAGTAACTAAGAATTTCATATAAACAAATCCTAAATGATAAATTATAAATGATAAAAATTTTATTAAAGAGATTAATATTTTTTCTGTTTAATTCCATACGGTGTATATATTATATACATTATTCCCTTATTCCATCCTAATAATTTACAATTGATGTTTGTGCTTCTTCAACAATATTGGAGCCGATAAAACACGACCCTCCTGTAACCAAGAATTTCAATGTAAACCTTTAATTTTAATAAAAAAAGATATTTTTCTCTGTGAATTGCATCAAATTTATTTAGCAAATCTTCTCTAAATATAAGGAGTCCCTTGGACAAAACAAACTTGCTTAAAAGGTCTTCTGTGTTTTGTAGAAGTATTTAAGTCGTCATTATGTTCTTTTATTTTTTTACTCAGATCGGAAGTGTAACCAGTATAAAACATTCCGTCTTTACTACTTCTTAATACATATACAAAGTAAAAAAGAAAAGTATCACTAAGTTTTTCACCAAGTCTCTCAAAGTATGAGTCGTTTAATTCCATTTTAACCACAGATTTTCACAGATTATTATTAAATAATTTATTCGTTCATTCGGCGTAAATATTTAGTTACTCCATAAACACTATTATTTCATTTACCACATCAGCCAAAAATGGCTTTACAGATTCTATCACTTTACCCGGCAAATGTTTGTGATTCGGGAAAGTTTCTACATTCGGGTAATGAGGAGTATTGTCATATCTAAAAATAAGCTGGTTTTCTTTGTTTTGGAAATGATATCTATAGCCAAGATGCTTTAATTGGTCCTCATCGGAAATAACAGCTTCGCTAATTTCGAAAAGTGACCCTTCTTCAAAACGAACTCTAATTTTTAAATTTATTCTATTATAACCGAGAATTTCTTCATTATATAGTTCAACATTACAATTTTTAATCCTTTTAATCGATTTCTCTATTTCTGCAAAGTATTTATCAAGTTTAGGATGCAACACTATTTAGAGTCCTCTCAATTTCTATTTTTAAAACAATATAATGCTGATAATCATTTGCCCATTCAATCATTTCATTATCATCAGTCATTTCACCATTGGTGTATTTATAATAGAAATTTTCAGAAGTCATATTATATTTTTTCTCATATAGACTAAGCCGTTTTGATACACTCACCAAGGCATCTACAGATGAATCGTATGTAGTTCTTTGTTTTTTCATTTCGTTCTTTGTTTTATTCTATTGTCAAACTTAAATAAATAATGTAAGCAATTTTTTAGAAACTAATATAGAATTATATAATTTTCATTGAGTCCACTCTAAAAAGGTAACAATTCGAACCTTTGAATAGCACACAGATGACTCGGGTTTTATTGATTTTCACAGCGTTTTTTATCTCAGATTGCAGGCAATCCGGGTTACGTTTATTCGCGAATTAGCGGCAAAATAAAAAGCCGCTAATGCACGAATTATTGGTTAAATAATACAAAACCACATTGTCATATCGAAGGAGTGAAACGACTGAGATATCTCTTGAATTCCAGCACAATTTTACAGATTTCTCTCTTCGGTCGAAATGACAGAACAAGTCCGCTTTATTTATCACTTCTCCCGTAAGGATTCTGTCACAGACTCTGTGAGCGAACAATAATTCCATCTTATATCATTAAATCAATCAGTCAATCTCAAACGGTTTCAATTTTCCAGGATTAAAAATTATTTTCATTTAAAG
>CAJXGP010000497.1 GCA_913053915.1 uncultured Ignavibacteriales bacterium
ATATTCGCTTGTAGTAATTGCAATCCTTGTATCATCATTATTATTTAAATTTAACTAAACGTGGTTTTTAATACTGTATCTTAATCATGAAACCAGAATTATATTTCCCCGAAATATACAACGAAGATCTAAAGTCTGTTCTTAGGCTTGATGAAAAATCCAACCTAAGGGGAGGTATGCTATGTGGGGCAACATTTATAGAGATAAAAAAACATAATGTAAAGATTAAGTATTATGAAGATTTCTTTTGCTGTCAATATGGTTTGAACCTAATAAATCAAGGAATACATTGTTATTTTAGAGAAGATGAGATTTATTGGCTTCAGAGATCCCATCCATTTCTCGATATGAGGATGTGTAGTGTTCATCATGGGGGCATAGGGTTTCCAAGAGATATATTGCGACATGTAAATATAGGGAAAGAGAAACTAGCAAAATACACAAAACATTTCCTCTTTGAATATGTGGCTAACTTGAAATTAAAAACTGTAAATCCTGATAATTTACTGCTTCATTTAAAAAAAGACGAAGATTGCAGAGAAATTAATGAGCTTATTAATATCGAATAAAAAATGCCTAATAAACTGCTGCCTATGTTAAAAATAGCCGAACCTTTATTCCGGAATAACTCAGCTAGTGAAATAGTAACAACTATAATTAAGAAATATGAATAAGTTTCAAAAAAAATTACATAGTTGTTAAATAACAAAAATGTTATGGCAATAAATCCAAACCAAAGATGAGCATTTACATTTTTATTTCGTACCATAATAGTGAATTCATAAAATGAAATCAGCGCAATTAATAATACAAATACAAAAAAGTAGAATTTACCCATGTATGACACAAAAATTATAATGGGAACGAAAACTATCGAAACCAAAATACGTTTTGCAACATTACCCAATTTCATTACTATTCTTCTTCCGGACCATCGTTTTTGTTTAGAACTTGTTCAAGAAAATTCAGTGCTTCTTGTACATTTTCTTTCGGTACTAGTAACTTTACTACCGAAAGATCTCCCGGCGCAGGAAAGTTTCTATCTTTTTGAGAAAGCATAGTTGCTTCAATTCCGGCACCTATTAAGTTATCTCTCAGCATTTCTATTACATACTCAAATTGTGATGTATACACTACTACCCAATTTTCTTCCGTCCAACCTTCCGGTTGAATAAAACGGTTATTATCAACTAATTGTTCACCACAATCAGGACAAATAGTTATTCCATCAACGTATTCATAATCACAATTGGGACATACTGGCATACTAACCTCCTATTATTTTTATTTTCTGTTTGTAATAATTTCTAATTAAAAAAATTACCCCTATGAACAAAACCAATAATATAAAAAACATAATTATTGAGGATTCTAAGCTCCCTACCTGTGAAGGGTGGGTATTTAGAATATCTTTGTTACCGTAAATAAAAAACAAAATGATTGCAACAAAATTATTTAAAAAATGCAGCGACATTGGTACAACGATGGAATCGCTTTTTATAGCTGCATATCCGAAATAAAAACCAAGTCCTATCAACGGAATTAAACCATAGGGATTAAAATGATACAACCCAAAGAAAATAGCGGTTAAAAGTGCCGCCCAAACCGGTTTCATCTTAAATTCAAAACTTCGTTGAATATAACCGCGAAACATCACTTCTTCACAAATAGCCGGTACAATCGATACAACTATAATAACTAAAATTCCCTCAAATACCGAGTGAGCAGTTAAAAGATTAATATAAGTTTTATCGACAAAACTGTTTAATTTATCTAACAATATTTTCAAGGAATTAATTAATGAATAACTTTGGGCTAGATGATCGATTGCAAAAGTCTGGATAGCTATGTAGTATTGAAGCAAAGGTGTCAATATTATAATGCCTAAAACAAACAGCAATATTTCATTAAAAGGAGCTAATCGAAATCTTATTATTTTAGTAATATCATGATATACCCATTTAGCAAATAATAATGCAGGTAAGAGAATAAATAATATTTGACCGGCCATTGTCATTAGTCGTAAGCCTATTATGGAAGCATGTTCAACATTAGAGCCAAATATTAGAATGGTCAATAAACCACCGACAATTTGATAAAGGAAAAATCCACCGATTAATCCTAAAAATGCTGCTGAAATAGGTGAAATAACCGGATGTATATTTTTCAGTGAAGAAGAATTTATATTTTTCCCTTCCTCTCCGTTTTCATTTTTATCAGGTTTGTCGTACTTATTATTTAATTCAGTCATAATTCGTGAAAATATAAAAAGAGTAATTATTTCCTACCAGACTTAAATTTATAGATATAATTACAAAAAGAGAAAAAACTAAAGTTTTCTCAATATTAATATTTTTATGGTTCATATTTACCTATCTTATTTTAGATATTAATTTCCCTGCTAATCCGGAATATTTGATTAAAACTGCGTTGATTGAACCAATAACAATTTTAGTTTCAACCTTAACAGGCATTTTTAATTTATCGTCGGTTAACCAAATGATAATATTTCCATTACTTTTAAAGAGGCCACCTTTCTTAATAATAGGCTCTACCTTTATACATTTGAATGTACCGGCAGGCACTTTAACTTGATCTTTCCCCAGATATTTAACATCTAGATTATAGACGGAATCTTTA